>DASQSO010000036.1:0-5299 GCA_035642335.1 Caulobacteraceae bacterium | reverse complement strand
CCAGCGTCGCGACCATCGCCCGGACGCGACGCTCGCGGTCGAAGGGCAGCAGCACGCCGCCCAGGTCGAACAGGACGATCTGCGCCGTCGTCATTCGGCGGTTCCGCTCAGCCCCCGATGACCACGCCGGGCGGCGGTGTGCTGTCCGCCGGCACGAAGAAGTCGGCCATCAGCGGCGTGTTCGGATCGACCCGGTACTTCTCGAAATCCCGCACGCCCTCGGCATAGAGGAAGCTGTCGTCGATCAGGAAGTTGCCGGTGAACTCCCGGGCGGGCTTCTCGAAGATGGCGTGGGCGGCGTCGGCCATGATGTCGACGGTGCGGCAGGCCTTCATGCCCTCGTCGCCGGCCAGGGCGAACCGGATCGCCGCGGTGGCTATGCCGGTGCGCGGCCAGAGCGCATTGAAAGCGATGCCGTCGGCCCTGTACTCCTCGGCCATGCCTAAGACGCACATGGACATGCCGAACTTGGCCATCGAATAGGCGACGTGGCCGGCGAACCAGCGCGGGCTCATGTCCAGCGGCGGCGACAGGTTCAGCACGTGCGGGTTGGCCGCTCGCTTCAGGTGCGGGATGCAGGCCTTGGAGGTCAAAAACGTGCCGCGCGCATTGATCTGGCTCATCAGGTCCTAGCGCTTCATGTCGGTGGCTTCGGTGCCGGTCAGGCTGATGGCCGAGGCGTTGTTGACGCAGATGTCGATGCCGCCAAACGCGGCGACCGTCTGTTCCACGGCTGCGTACACATTAGCCTCGTCGCGCACGTCGACGATCAGCGGCAGGGCCTTGCCGCCGGCCTTCTCGATCTCCTCGGCGGCTGTGTAGATGGTGCCGGGCAGGTGCTTGTGCGGCTCGGCGGTCTTGGCGGCGATGGCGACATTGGCCCCGTCGCGGGCGGCCCGGAGCGCGATGGCCAGGCCGATGCCGCGGCTGGCGCCGGTGACGAACAGGGTCTTGCCGGAAAGGCTCATAGGTCGGCTCCCTTGGGTTTGATGGGTCGATCCATGCTCACGTCTGGCCATACCAGAGGACGCCGGCCTCGTCGGGGACCGCCTTGGCGCGGCCGCGGACCAAGAGGCAGTTGAGGTGGGCCAGGGCCTCGCCGGTGGCCATACCCAGCAGTTCAGGTCCGATGGCGCGGGCGAACAGCGAGCCGAAGACGTCGATCGAGCGCTTGGGCTGGGCCAGGCTGCGCATCAGCCGCTCCATGCCGCGCTCATGGCCGCGGATCAGGTGGTCGAGACGCGCGTGCAGGCCGATGAAGGGATCGTTGTGCGCCGGCAGAACCAGCACATCGTCCGGCGCCAGGGTCTTGATCCGAGCCAGCGAGGTCAGCCACTCGCTCAACGGATCGCCGTCCGGCTCGGTGGGGAAGACCGAAACGTTCGACGAGATGCGCGGCAGCACCTGGTCGCCGGAGATCATCAGCTTCAGTTCGGGGCAATAGAGGCAGGCGTGCTCCGGCGAATGGCCCGAGCCCACCACCACCCGCCAGCCATGGTCGCCAATCCGGATCACCTCGCCGTCGACCACGCGCCGGTAGCTGTCCGGCAGCTGGTAGATACGTTTGCCGAAGCCGCCGAAGCGAGCCTTGTAGTCCTCGATCGCCTCCTCGCCCCAGCCGGCCGCATGATAGAAGCGGATGGCGTCTTCCGGCGCCTGGCGGCCGGTGTCCTCCACCAGCATGCGGCACTGCAGATATTCCAGCCGGGTCATCCACAGCCGGCAGTCGAACTTGCGAGTCAGCCAGCCGGCCATGCCGATATGGTCGGGATGCAAATGGGTGACCAGGACGCGGGTGACCGGCAGACCGCCCAGCGGCCCCGCCAGCACCTTGCGCCAGGCCTGGGTGGTGCGTTCGGTCTGCATGCCGGTGTCGACCAGCGCCCAGCCGTCGCCGTCCTTCAACGCCCAGACATTGATGAAGGCCAGCGCCCCATCGAGCGGCATGCGCATCCAGAGCACGCCGGGCGCGACCTCCACCGCTTCGCCGAAAGCGGGTGTCTCGGTGAGCGGATAGACCAGAGCCCGCCCGTGCCCGCTTGCCTGGTCGCGCGTCCCATCCGCCACCGCGATCCTCCTCTCGCAAAAACGCCTTTGCGGGCCTAGACCGCCCCAGCGGGCGCGTCCAGCCGCTTGCCAAAGTCCCGCCGTGGTCCGGCGCAACTTGACCGGGACTGCGGGCGCGGGTTTAACCTCGGCGCAAACCAGGAACGTCCAGGAGCACCCATGTCGAGACTTTCAGGATTTGGCCTGGCCGCGGCCGCACTGCTGATGGCGATGGTCACCGCCACGGCCAGCTTCGCGGCCCCGACTCCCGCGGGGCCGCCTCCGATCGATCCGGCGCAGCGCGCGGCGGGCGTGAAGGCCGCGCCCGGACTGATCACCGAAGGACACTTGCCCTGCACCCTAGCCGACGCCCGCATGGTCGGCACCGGCACCGCCGCCGACAAGGCCCAGGTGACCATCTACGAGATCGCCTGCAAGGAAGGCCTCGGCTACGTCGTCGCCAAGGAAGCCAAGGCCGGCGCGCCCCTGGTGAGCTATAACTGCCTGATAATATCCAAGCCGCTGCCGACGGGCAAACCTAACACCCTGGCCTGCCAGCTGCCCGGCAACGCCAATCCTGGGCCTGGCCTGCAGACCTATGTCAGCCAGACCGGCCGCAACTGCACCGTGGACAAGGGCCGCTACGTCGGGCCGACCACCGAAAACCAGATCTATGAGGTCTCCTGCCAGGGCGGCGCGGGCCTTATCCTGACGGTGCCGATGGCCGCCGGCGGCAAGCCCGAGGCCGACAATTGCCTCGCTTACAACCAGCCAGGTTCGATCAAGTGCGAGCTGACCACGGCGGACCAGGAAATCGCCCCGCTCGACCCCATCGCCGTCTCCAGCGGCAAATGCGCCGCGATCAAGGCCAAGCGCTATGTACTGAGCACCACCGACGGGTCCGACTATTACGAAGTCGCCTGCGGTGACGGCAAGGGCTACATGCTGCACGTCGATCACACCGGTAAGCTGGCGGAGACCATCGGCTGCGCCGAAGCCAGCGAGATCGGCGGCGGCTGCACGCTGACCGACACCCGCCAGGCCCAGACCCAGCAAAACGCCGTCTATTCTGACCTGTCGAAAAAGGCCGGCTTTGACTGCGCGGTGTCGAAGTATGCCCTCTTCCCCTCGACCGACTCGAGCAAGGACGTGGTCGAGATGGCCTGCTCCAACCGGCCCGACGGCGGCGTGGGCATATTCCCCGCCCACGGACCCGCCCACGTCTATGACTGCCTGCGCTCGCAGGACGAGGGCTACAAGTGCAGCTACACCCCGATCGAGGCGCTTTTTCCGCACATCGACTCCGAACTGAAGGCCAAGAACAAGGGCGGCTGCGTCGTGGCGAGCGCCCGGCCCTTCGCCCACGGCGATGACGGCTCGGACTACATCGAGGTCGGCTGCGCCGACGGCGGGCCAGGCTGGGTTCTGGTCTATCCGATGGGGGCGTCCTCACCGTCGGAGCTGCGCAACTGCGCCGAAGTGGCCAATCTGGCCGGCGGCTGCCAACTGCCGACCAACAAGAAGAAGACCTGAATAAACTCAATGACTTGGCGCGCGGAGAGAGCGAACTGACGCGATTCTCTCTCCGCTCATCCCGGGAAAGCGGGGATGAGCGGTTTTGAGACGGCCAGGCTTCAGCCCATCTCCGCGCGCACCTTGGCGCGGAGCACGTCGATAGGGGCGAGGCCGCGGTCGGTCTTGAAGTGCCAATAGGTCCAGCCGTTGCAGGCCGGCTGCGACTGGACCATGGCGCCCAGCTTGTGGATCGAACCCGCCAGATCGCCCGAGGTCAGGCTGCCGTCCGCCCGCACGCGCGCGGTGTGCTGGCCCTTGGGCGAGAACAGCTTGTCGCCCGGCCGCAGCAGCCCGGCCTCGACGATCTGGCCGAAGGCCACGCGCGGCTCGCTGCGCTTCGAGCCCATCACCTCCAGATCCTCGCCGGTCGCGGCCATCACCTGCGCGATGCGCTTTTTCGCCACGGCCACGTAGCCCGGCTCGCGTTCGATGCCGATGAAGCGGCGCCCCAATCGCTTGGCGGCCGCGCCGGTGGTGCCGGCGCCGAAGAAGGGGTCGACGATCAGGTCCCCCGGCCTGGACGAGGCCAGGATCACCCGATGCAGCAGCGCCTCAGGTTTCTGCGTTGGATGCGCCTTCTGGCCGTCGGCGCCCTTGATCCGCTCCTCGCCGGTACATAGCGGCAGCGTCCAGTCCGAGCGCATCTGCAGTTCGTCGTTGGCCATCTTCATGGCGTCGTAGTTGAAGGTGTAGCGCTTCGGCCCGCGCCCCCTGGCGGCCCAGATCAGGGTCTCGTGCGCATTGGTGAAGCGCGTGCCCTTGAAGTTCGGCATCGGGTTGGACTTGCGCCAGATCACGTCGTTCAGGATCCAGAACCCCAGGTCCTGCAAGGTCGCGCCGACGCGGAAGATGTTGTGGTAGCTGCCGATCACCCACAGCGACCCGTCGGGTTTCAGCACTCGGCGGCAGGCGCTGAGCCAAGCTCTGGTGAACGCGTCGTAGGCGGCGAAGGAGGCGAACTGGTCCCAGTCGTCATCGACGGCGTCGACCTTGGAATTGTCCGGCCGCAGAAGCTCGCCGCCGAGCTGAAGATTGTAGGGCGGGTCGGCGAACACCAGGTCGGCGCAGCCCTCGGGCAGCCCAGCCAGCGCCTCAAGGCAATCGCCTTCGATAATGGTTTCCGCGCCAAAGGTCATACGCCGCTCCCGTCACTGGCCCGGACGGTGAAGCGGTAGGGTTAAAAAGCGGTGTTTAGCCGCCGCCGGTCAGGCCCTGACGGGCCTTGTCGAGTTCCTCGGAATAGCGGCGCAGCGCATATCCCTCGGTCAGAAGGCCGATCACCTTGCGGCTGGCCAGGTCCTCGACCACCGCCAGCGCCTCGCTTTCCGCGCGGTCGAAGATGGCGACCGCCTCCTTGACGTTCATGTCCGGCGTCAGGGCCGAGTCCGCCCAGTGCGCGATGTCGCCGGCGGTGCGCCTGGCGTCCTCCTCCGGCCGGTCGGTCGAGGCGAAGGCCTCCGCCACCGGGGCGATCCCCAGATAGCGGCCGATATCGTCGACCACCACCACACTCTGGGTCGAGCCGAGCGGATAGCGGCGGCGCAGCTCCTTCAGGCTGGAATCGGCGGAGATGGTCGACGGATCGCGCCGCATCATCCGCCCGACCGTGAGCATGCGCATCCAGCCGACATCGATGGCGCTGCGGATGGTCTCGCCGCGCAGGTGCAGCCGCCAGGTC
>DASQSO010000035.1:0-7460 GCA_035642335.1 Caulobacteraceae bacterium | reverse complement strand
TGGTCCTTCCTTGTGTCCAAATCACCGGCAAGTGTTTGAAAACAAGTAGAATCAACGCCATGCAACCTGTCCACCCAAAATGAACCGGACAGCCGTGGATCAAGTCGGGCCATGACGAAAAAAATTGATCGCCGTTCGTTCACCCGCCGGCCACCGCCCCCGCCGTCAGCCGGTCCAGCCGCATGCGGATGTGGGCGGCTTCGGCGGGGGTGTTGGCCAGGGCGATGGCGCGGTTGAAGGCGATGCGAGCCTCTTCGCCGCGGCCCAGCTCGAGCAACAGCGCGCCCCTCACCCCGTGAAAATAGAAATAGCCGGACAGGCGCTCGGTCAAGGGCTCGACCATGGCCAGGGCCGCCTTGCACCCGCGCACCTTGTTGACCGCCACCGCGCGGTTGAGGGTGACGATCGGCGAGGGCTGCATCACTTCCAGATTGGCGTAGAGCCGGTCGATCTGCGCCCAGTCGGTGTCTTCCGGCCGTCGCGCGCGGTCGTGCAGGGCCGCGATCGCCGCCTGCACCTGATAGGGACCGGGCCGCGCATGGCGCATGGCCTTGTCGACCAGGGCCAGGCCCTCGGCGATCATCTCGCGGTCCCAGAGCCCGCGGTCCTGGTCGTCGAGCAGGACGATCTCGCCGGCGGCGTCGAACCGCGCCGCCGCCCGGGCGTGCTGCAGCAGCATCAGCGCGAGCAAGCCCATGATCTCGGGCTCGGCCTGGAACAGCTTGAGCAGCAGCCGCGCCAGCCGGATCGCCTCGTCGCAAAGGGGGCCGCGGGCCGTCGCTTCGCCGCTGCCCGCCGAATACCCCTCGTTGAAGGTCAGGTAGATCATCTTCGCCACGCTCGCGAGACGCTCGACCCGCTCCGCCGCGCCCGGCGCCTCGAACGGAACGCCGGCGCCGGCGATGCGGGCCTTGGCGCGGGTGATGCGCTGCTCCATGGCGCTCTCGCCGACCAGGAAGGCGCGGGCGATCCGCGGGACGGTCAGGCCGGAAACGATGCGCAGGGCCACGGCGATCTGCTGAGCGATCTGCAGGTCCGGATGGCAGCAGATGAACAGCAGCCTGAGGATATCGTCGCGGTAGTGGGTGCCGTCCAGCTTGTCGACCAGGGCGTCCTCGGCGTCCTCCAGGTCGGAGATGACCGTCTCGGGCGGCAGCGGCGCCTGCTTCTTCTCGCGCCGGGCCGCATCGATGCCGGCGTTGCGGCCGACCATGATCAGCCAGGCGGCGGGATCGCGCGGCGGACCGTTCCGCGGCCAGGTCTTCAGGGCGCGCAGGCAGGCGTTCTGGAACGCCTCCTCGGCTGTATCCAGGTCGCGGAAATAGCGCAAAAGGGCGCCGACGGCCTGGGGACGGGCCGAGGTGAGGGCCGCGTCGATCCAGGCCAGGTCGCTCATCCTTCTACGCTCCCCACGGAGCTTCGAAGGACAAAAGCCCTCGCGAAGCGCATCGCGCGAAGCGGGGTCACGCCGCCACCTCTCCCGGCCGGAAGACCGCCAGCGGGCGGATCTCATAGGCGCCGCCGGGATTGGCCTTGCCGAGATCGCGAGCGACGTCCAGCGCCCCGTCCAGCGACGCGCAATCGACCACGTAGAAGCCCAAGAGCTGTTCCTTGGTCTCGGCGAACGGCCCGTCGATGACCAGCGGCGGCTCGCGGTCCTTGCGCAGGGTGGTGGCCGCGGTCGTCGGCATCAGCCGCGCCACGGGACCCAGCCTGCCCTGTTTGGCGAGCTTCTCCTGCACCGCGGCCAGGCGCGCCATGCAGGCGTCTTCCTCGTCCTTCGACCAGGACCAGGCGGCGCTTTCGTCGTTGTAGCAAAGGATGGCGTAGAGCATGGCCGAGCCTCGCGGAATTGCCAAAGGACGAACGACTATGCCCCCGGCCGACAGCAACCCGCTAGAAAATGCGCCATGAACGCCCCGGCAGCCGGCCCGCGATTAGAGCGGGCTCGGCCATTGCCTCGGCCGCCGGCCCCCCTATCATTGAACCATGGCCAACTATCTTCTCAAGCTGTTCGACACCAAGCGCGGCAGGGCCGCCCAACGGACCAGCCTAGGCGAACTCCCGGTCGCCGCCCAGGACGACGAATCGGCGATCAAGCGCCTGAAGGAGAGCTATCCCGACCGCCTCTCCGAATGCGACTGCGCCGAGCTCTACCGGCCGGACGGCAAGCTGGTCTGGGAGATGCACACCGACTCCGAGGTCTGAATACCGCAACCGGCGGGATGGTCACCGGCGCGGATCGCGCATGTCGGCGATCCAGCCGGCGGATTGATTTCGGATCCAGCCGCGCGCGTGGGCCTCGCTCTTGAAAGCCGACACCTTGTCCTTGTGCCCGCTGGGCCAGGTGACCTCGACGCACCATTCGGAAAAGATGCCCATCTGGCGAGGCTGCATCGTCGGATCATTGTCGGCCATGGGGCATCTTATCACGACCGAACGGCTCTACGACTTGACTTTCAGACCGTTAGCGCCGATGTGAGGCGCGCTCGCCGCGGCCAACAACCGTGGCGTGATATCTGGCGCTCCAGCCGCGTGAGGGGACTTTTCCAGTCCCAGCCTGTCGAGCGCCCGCGAAGTTTCCACCACGATCGCCCAGGTCACGCGGGGCGTTTGCCACCCGCGCCAGCCCGTGGGCCGCATGATGCGGTTCGCGCGCACGCCGCATATGAAAGACTATAACCAAGTGACTCAATTCACCGACCTTGGCCTCGCCAAGCCGCTCCTGAAAGCGCTGGCCGCCGAGGGCTATGTGACGCCGACGCCGATCCAGGCCAAGGCGATCCCGAGCGTGCTGCTCGGCCGCGACCTCTTGGGCATCGCCCAGACCGGCACCGGCAAGACCGCGGCCTTCGCCCTGCCCATCCTGCAGCGCCTGGCCGAGAACCGCAAACCCGCGCCGCGCAAGGGCGCCCGCTGCCTGGTGCTGTCGCCGACCCGCGAACTGGCCAGCCAGATCGCCGAGAGCTTCCGCACCTACGGCGCCCACATGGGCATGAGCGTCGCCGTGGTTTTCGGCGGCGCCAAGTACGGCCCGCAGATCAAGGCGCTGCTCGGCGGCGTCGATGTGCTGGTGGCCACCCCCGGCCGCCTGATCGACCATATCGCCGAGCGCCATGCCGATCTTTCGGCCACCGAGGTGCTGGTGCTGGATGAGGCCGACCAGATGCTCGACCTGGGTTTCCTTCAACCCATCCGTCGCATCGTCTCCAAGATGAGCCGGCATCGGCAGAACCTGTTCTTCTCCGCCACCATGCCGTCCGAGATCGGCAAGCTGGCCGGCGAGCTCTTGGTCGATCCGGTCGAGGTGCGCGTCGCGCCGGCGGCCACCACGGTCGAGAAGGTGCAGCAGAGCCTGTTGTTCATCGAGGGGCCGCGCAAGCGCGCCCTGCTGGCGGAGCTGTTCGAGGACCCCTCGATCACCCGCGCTCTGGTCTTCACCCGCACCAAGCGCGGCGCCGACCGGGTCGCCAAGTATCTGGAACAGGCCGAGGTCACCGCCGCCGCCATCCACGGCGACAAGACCCAGCCCCAGCGCGAGCGGGCCCTGGCTTCGTTCAAGTCCGGCCAGGTCCGCGCGCTGATCGCCACCGATATCGCCGCGCGCGGCATCGACGTCGACGGGGTCAGTCACGTCATCCAGTACGAGCTGCCTCAGGTGCCGGAGGCCTATGTCCACCGCATCGGCCGCACCGCGCGCGCCGGGGCGGCGGGCATCGCCATCAGCTTCTGCGCCGACGACGAACGCGGCCTTTTGAAAGACATCCAGAAGCTGACCCGCCAGACCATCGCCTCCTTCGATCGCCGCAACGACAGGCGGTTGGGCGCGATCACCGCGGCGACCGCCTCCGGTCCGTCAGCGGAACAGGCGCTGCCGCAGGCCAAGCCGCGCTCGCAGAACGGCCAGCATCGCTCGGCCAAGCCGCACAACCATCGCGGCGCCGGCGGGGGCCAGCCGAACCGCAACCGTCGCCGCGGCGGCGGAGGCGGCAAGGGCCCGGCCAACGCCGCCGCCAAGCCGGCCTGGAATCCGTTGCAGGCCTAAGCCGCCGCTCAAGCGTGATGGCCCCGCCTTTGGCGGGGCCATCCGCGATCACAATCGAACGCGTGTGTTCATGGATCCCCCGCATTCCGCCACTCCGCGGCTTCAGCGGGGGATGACGATGAAAGAGTGAGTTAGCGGCGGTCGTGGCCGCCGTCGTGGCCGCCGCCGTGGCCGCCGCCGCGATCACCGTGGAAGCCGCCGCCGCCACCACGGAAACCGCCGCCGCGGAAGCCGTGCCAGCCGGCGCGGCCGCCAAAGCCAAAGCCGCGACGCCAGGCATAGCCGCACCAGTAGTAGCCGGGGCCTTCCCAGGCGGAGTCATACCAGCAGTAGTTCCGGCCGCCGTAGAAATACTGGGCCTTTTCGAACTGACCGACCTCGCCGGCATAGCTCACGCCGTTGTCCAATGTGGCCGGCGCCGCCTGGTTGCTGGCCGCGGCGTCCTGGAAGGGCGCGGCGGCCGACACGGCGGACGCCCCGCCGAGCGCGGCGGCCAGTCCTGTAATCAGAAGGGTTGTCTTCAACCTGTTGCGCATCGAGTCTCTCCGTAGTGTTCCGCGGTCCTCATGGGGCCGATTGCCGCATGCTAGACTGCCCCGGCTGAACCCTGTCCGCAAACGCTCGTTCAGCGATGGTTCATCGCGCGAAGCCGGTTTAGGTTCCGTCCTGCGACGGCGCCTGGCTCGCATCGGGGCGTTTTCCGTCGGCGGAGGTGGGAGGTGGCGATTGCGGCGCCGGTCTGGTCGCGGCCGGCGCTTTCGGCGTCTTCTCCACGGCGGTCTGGTGCGGATAGGGGTGGTCAAGGCCGCCGGCCCGCAGCGCCTCGCCGGCGCTCTGGATCAGGTCGAAGCGAGCGTCCCAATAGACGTCGAGCCTGGCCCAGGCGCGCAGGGTGACGGTGACGGCGCTGTCAGTCAGCGCGGTCACCTGGCACCATGGCGCGGGGATCTTCAGCAGGCGCGGGTCGGCCTTGGCGCAGTCGAGCAGCAGCGTCCTGGCGCGGTCCAGGTCGTGGTCGTAGTCGATGCTGAAATGCAGCTCCATGCGCCGGTTGTTGGGGCTGGAGTAGTTGATGATGGTGTCGCCGAACACCTTGCCGTTCGGCATGAAGATGTCGAGGTTGTCAGGGTCGGACAGCATGGTCATGAACAGGTCCAGCCGCTTGACCGTGCCGATCTTGCCGTTGACCTCGACCGTGTCGCCGACCCGGTAGGGGCGCAGGATCAGGATCATCACCCCGGCGGCGACGTTCGACAGCGCTCCCTGGAGCGCCAGGCCGATGGCGATCGAGGCCGCGCCAAGCACCGCCAGGATCGAGGTGGTCTGCACCCCCAGCTGCTGCAGCACGGCCATCAGCCCGACGATGATGACGATCCAGCGCGCCAGCGAGGCCATGAAGCCCTGCAAGGTCGCGTCCGGCGCGCCGTTGCGCTGCAGGCGGCCAAGGGCGCGGCGCACCAGCCCGGCGGCCCATCCCGACGCCCAGAGCGTCAGGGCCAGGATCAGCGCCGCCATCACCAGGCTGACCGCGAGCTGGCCGACCGCCTCGAAGAACACCCGCCAGTTGTCGGCCCCGCCGTCGACCAGCGCATGCACGCCGGCGCGCACCGCGCCCAGCGGCTGGGGCGGCGCATCGGTCAGGGCGGCCATGAGCAGGATCGGAGCGTGCACGCGCTATTCTTAGCGCAACTGGCCGGGATTCGGCTGCATCAACCTTCGCGGCCCATCACGCGCGATCCGTTACTCGCCGGTGGGCGCCCGCCCTGCCTCGATGGCGGCCAGCATCCGCTCCAGGGTGGACAGTTGGTCCGCCTCGCCCGCCGGCTTGTCCCAGCGGATGCGGCTGATACGCGGAAAGCGCATGGCGACGCCGGACTTGTGCCTGGGCGAGCGCTGCAGGCCCTCGAAGGCCACCTCCAGCACCAGGCCGAAATCGCGGGTGGCCTTCACCGACCGCACCGGGCCGAACCGGTCGATGGTGTTGTCGCGGACGAACTTGTCGATCTGCTTCATCTCCTCGTCGGTGAAGCCGAAATAGGCCTTGCCGACCGGGGTCAGCGCCCCCGCGTTCCAGACCCCGAAGGTGTAGTCGGAATAGAAGCTCGACCGCTTGCCGTGGCCGCGCTGGGCGTACATCAGGACGGCGTCGATCAGATAGGGATCGCGCTTCCACTTGAACCACGGCCCCTTCGGCCGCCCGGCTTCGTAGAGGGAGTCCCAGCGCTTCAGCATGACGCCCTCGGCGGCCTGGGCGTCCCCCGCCGGCGGGTTGGCGCGCAACCCCGCCAGCGCCTCCCAGCTCTCGAAGGGCTGCAGGGGCGAAAGGTCGATACGCGGCTGGTTCAGGGCGCCGACAAAGGCCTCCAGCCGCCCGCGCCGCTCGGCGAAGGGCAGATGGCGCACGTCGATGCCGGCCTCGGCCAGAATGTCATAGGCGCGGATGCCGGCCGGCTGGGCGGCGACGATGGCGGAATCCACCCCCTTGCGGTTCAGCCGCTGCTGCAGGTCGCCGAACGGCGCCACCCGGCCGTCGCGCAGCACCAGGAGCTCCCCGTCGACTGCGCCTTCGAAGTCCAGCGCCTCAAGCACGTCCGGAAAAGCGCCGGAAATATCATCGCCGGTGCGGCTGTAGAGCCGCCGCACGCCGGCCTCGTTCACCGCCTGGACGCGGATGCCGTCCCACTTCCATTCGGCGGCGTAGTCGGCCGGGTCCAACCTGGCGAAGTCGCTGGCCTCGTCGATCGCCTGGGCCAGCATCACCGGGCGGAACCGGCCGTGGGCGTCGGCGCGGGGCCGCTCGCCGCGGCCCTCCAGCCAGGCGAAGAGGTCCTCGTAAGGCGGGGTCAAGCCGTGCCAGACCTCCTCGACATCGGCCAGGGCGACGTCGCCCATGTCCGCAACGGCCTGCTTGGCCAGGCGGCCTGAGACCCCGACCCGCAGGGCGCCGGTCAGGAGCTTGAGCAGCGCCCAGCGGCCGTCGGGATCGAGCGCGTCCAGCCAGCCCTCGATCAGGTGGGGCGCCTCGCGGCGCGAAGCGGTGCGCAAAGCGTCGACCACTTCGGAGAGGTCCGGCTCGCGGTTGGCGCCGGGCCTGGCCGGCCAGACCAGGGCGACGGTCTCGGCCAGGTCGCCGACATAGTCGTAGCTCCAGCGGAACAGCTCGGCGTCCATCCGCGTCTCGACCGCCTTGCGGACAAATCCCGGCTTGGCCGCATCGAAGCTGAGCTCGCCGGTCAGCGCCGCCAGCGCCCAGCCCCGCTCCGGGTCCGGCGCCTCGGCCAGGTAGTCGCGCACCAGCACCAGCTTGGCGTTGCGCGAGCGGGTGAAGGAGAGACGGTCGAGCAGGTTGGCGAAGGCGCGCATGACCGGCTTGCGTTTGGTTCAGGTCTCGCCGGCGCGCTGGTCGAAGCGCCGT
>DASQSO010000034.1:0-5047 GCA_035642335.1 Caulobacteraceae bacterium | reverse complement strand
CCGGCGAGGCGGACTGGCTCCGCACCTTCACCACCCCCGGCGGCCTGCGTATCGAGCCGTTCGCCGACGCCCGTGTCGATGTCTACGACCTGTCCAACGTGACCACCGCCGCCAAGACTCAGTCGCTCACCCAGGGGCTGTTCACCGGCGGGGTGACGGTGAGCTATCCGCTCATCCGGCAGGCGGGCCCGGCCACCATCGTGCTGACCCCAGTCGCCCAGCTGGCGCTGTCGCCCAACTACACGGTCAATCCGGCCATCCCGAACATGGATGACGTGGTTTTCCAGTACGACGAGACCAACCTGTTCTCGCCGGAGAAGTTCAACGGCTTCGACCTCTACGACGGCGGCCAGCGGTTGAACGCCGGCGGCGAGGCGAGCGTCCAGTGGGGCGACGGGCTGAACGCCAACCTCTTGCTTGGACGCACGTTCCGCGCCCAGACCACCAACGTCTTTCCGACCCGGACCGGCCTGAACAGCGATGCGTCCGACTGGGTGGTCGCCGGCGATTCTACCCCGATCGACGGCCTGTCCTTCTTCGGCCGCGCCCTGATCAACGACAATGCCAGCATCGATCGGCTGGAGCTGGGCGCGAACTTCGCCACCACGCGGATCAACGGTTACATCCGCTATCTGGACGACAACACCCAGATCACCGGGCCGGTCAAAAACGTCGAATTTGGCAGCGAGGCCTTCGTCACCAAGCACTGGGGCTTCGACTTCGACGCCATCGACGATATTGAGATCAACAGATTGACTCTGGTCGACGTGGGGCTGGTCTATAGGGACGACTGCATAAAGGTGGCGGTGATCTACCGGCGCGAGAACACCGTGGTCGGGACCCTGGGCGCTTCTGACGCGGTCTTTCTGCGCCTAACGCTCGCCACATTGGGTGACCAAGAGTACGATAATGGCGGTATTCGCTAAGGCGACGGCTTGCGGCGAAATAAGGGATCGACCTCGTAAGATGATGCGGATGGGCAAGGCGGCAAGTTTCGCCGCAACGATCATGGCCATGGCGGCCCTGGCTGGGTCAGGACGCGCCCAGGACGCGCCGCCCTCGACCCTGCGGCAGGGCGTCGTCGCCATCGTCAACGACAATGTCATTTCCAGCTATGACCTGCAGCAGCGGGTGTTGTTGCTGATCGCCACAAGCGGCGTACAGCCGACGGCGCAGAACACCTCGCAGTTCGAGCAGGAAGCGGTCAACGAACTGATCGACGAGTCGTTGGAGATGCAGGAGGTGCGTCGCGCGGAAAAGGACCAGAAGTTCAAGATCGTCGCCGACGACAACGCCGTGAAAGAGCGGGTCGACGAGATCGCCTCTCAATCCCCCTACAAGACCGGCGACAGGCTGCTGGAAGCCTTCTCCAACGCCGGCATCGCCCCGGAGACCTTCCGCAATCAGGTGCGCGCCGACATCAGCTGGCAGGACTGGATGCACGGGCGCTATGGCGGCTCGCGGCTGAAGATCAGCCCGGCGCAGATCAAGGCCGTCGTCGACGAGATCGAAGCCCAGGCCGCACAGCCGCAATATCTGCTCGGCGAGATACTCGTCGACGCCGACCATGCCGGCGGCATGGACAAGGCCGAGGCCGCCGGCGAACAGCTCGTCGCCCAGATTCAGCAAGGCGCCCAGTTCGCCCAGATCGCCCGGCAATTCTCGTCATCGTCGACCGCGGCCACCGGCGGCGATACCGGCTGGCTGAGCGCGGCGGAGCTTCCGGCCGAGCTGCGCCCGGTTGTCGAACAGCTGCGGCAAGGCGAGATATCCAAGCCGATCCCGTCGCAAAGCGGCGTCTACATCATGCTGATGCGCGACAAGCGCGCCGGCTCGACCTCACAGCTGGTCTCGCTGAAGCAGGCGGCGATCAGCCTGGCGCCCGATGCGACGCCGCAAGCCGTCGCCGACGCTCAGCGCAAGCTTACCGCCCTGAAGGGTCAGCTGAGCGACGGCTGCGATGGTCTGGAAGCCAAGGCCGGCAAGGTAGCGGGCGTCGTCGCCGGGGACCTCGGCGAGGCCGATGTCAAGGACCTGAAGCCGGAATTCCGCGACGCCATCCAGTCGCTCCCGGTCGGCCAGGTCGCCGGACCCATCCGCACGGGCGCCGGGCTGCACCTGATCGCCGTCTGTAACCGCCGGCAGGCCGGGGTCAGCATTCCCCCGTCCGACCAGATCGAGGCGCGGCTCAAGGAGCAGGAGATCGGGCTGATCTCCAAACGCCAGTTGCGCGACCTGCGGAACTCGGCGACCATCGAGTTCCCGTGACGCCGAAGCCGCTTGCGCTGAGCCTGGGCGACCCGGCCGGCATCGGCCCTGAGATCATCGTCAAGGCTTGGCGGGCGCTACGCGAGGGCGGACCGGCCTTCATGGTCGTCGGCGATCTGGAGGTGCTGAACGCCGCGTCCGCCGCCGGCGCCTCGGCGCTTCGCCGCGTGACGGGGGCCGACGAAGCGGCGCGGGTGTTTTCGCAGGGCCTTCCCGTGCTCGACCTGCCGCTGCAGGCGCCGGTGGTCGCCGGCCACGCCGATCCGGCCTATGCGCCGAGCGTCATCCGCTGGATCGAGACCGCCGTCGGCCTGGCGCTGTCTGGCGAGGTCGCGGCGGTGGTCACCGCGCCGGTCGCCAAGGCGCCGCTCTACGCCGCCGGTTTCCGCTATCCGGGCCATACCGAGTTCATCGCCGAGCTGGCCGCCGCCGCCACCTATGACGGCGCGCGCGGTCCGGTGATGATGCTGGCGGCTGGGGACCTGAAGGTCAGCCTGGCCACCATCCACCTGCCCCTGAGCGAGGTCCCCGCGGCCCTGAGCATCGAGCGCCTGGTCAATACCGGCCTGGTCACGGCCCAGGCCCTGCGCAACGATTTCGGGATCGACCGGCCGAGGCTGGCCCTAGCCGGCCTGAACCCCCACGCCGGCGAGGGCGGATCGCTGGGCCGCGAGGAGATCGAGATCATCGGACCCGCGGCGCGCGCCCTGCGCGACCTGGGCGTCGACTGCACCGACCCGAAGCCGGCCGACACCCTGTTCCACGACCAGGCGCGCGAGGCCTATGACGCGATGGTCTGCATGTATCACGACCAAGCCCTGATCCCGGTGAAGATGCTCGATTTCTGGGGCGGGGTGAATCTGACGCTAGGTCTGCCGATCGTGCGCACCTCGCCGGACCACGGCGTCGGGTTCGACATCGCCGGGCGGGGCCTCGCCCGAGCCGACAGCCTGATCGCCGCCGTCCTCCTGGCCCACGACATCGCCGCGCGCCGACGGGGACTGAGCGCCGCGGCGTGAGCCTGGACGGTCTCCCGCCCCTGCGCGAGGGGCTGGCCGCGCACGGCCTGGACGCCAGGAAGGCGTTCGGCCAGCACTTCCTGCTAGACCTGAACCTCACCGCCAAGATCGCCCGCCTGGCTGGGCCATTCGATGACGGCGTGACCGTCGAGGTCGGCCCGGGTCCCGGCGGCCTGACCCGCGCGCTGCTGCGGGCCGGCGCACGCGTCATAGCCATCGAGCGCGACCCGCGTTTCGCGCCCATGCTGGCGCAATTGGCGGAAGCCGCCGACGGTCGACTGACCGTGATCCAGGCCGACGCCCTGGCGATCGACGAGACCCATCTGGTGGCGGCCGGGGAGTCGGCTCGGATCGTCGCCAACCTGCCCTACAACATCAGCGCGCCACTGCTGATCAAATGGCTGACCGGGCCGCTGCATCCGGTCTCCATGACCCTGATGTTCCAAAAGGAGGTCGCCGACCGCATCGCCGCCCGGCCCGACACCGCGGCTTATGGGCGGCTGGCGGTGATCGCCCAGGCCGTCTGCGAGGCCGAAACGGTCATGACCCTGCCCGCCCGCGCCTTCACCCCGCCGCCCAAGGTGGACTCCGCGGTCGTGCGCTTCACGCCGCGGCCGGAGCGGCCGTCCGATGCGGTGCTGGGCGCGCTGCAGCGGGTGACCGCCGCCGCATTCGGCCAGCGCCGTAAAATGCTGCGCTCGAGCCTGAAGGCTGTCGGCGGGGCTGCGCTTTGGGAAGCGGCCGGCGTCGACCCGAACCTTCGCGCCGAAGCGATAACGACCCGGGACTTCCTGGCGCTGGCGCGGGCGGCGGTCGCGGCTTAAAGCGGCTCGCCGAGCAGTTCGTCCACGAACGGCCCCAGCCACGGGTTGCGTCCGCTCCTCAGCCGTTCGGCGTGATAGATGTGCGCCAGCTCGGCATAGGCAGCGTCGAAATCTTCGTTGACGATGACGTAGTCGTAGTCGTTCCAGCGCTCGATCTCGCCATAGGCGCGGCCCAGCCGGCGCTGGATGACGTCCTCGGCGTCCTGGGCGCGGGCGTGGAGGCGGCGGGCCAGGTCCTTCATCGAGGGCGGCAGGATGAAGACCCGCACCACCTCGCCCGGCGCGCTGGCGGCGATGGCGGCGGCGCCCTGCCAGTCGATGTCGAAGAGCACATCGCGGCCGGCGGCCAGCGCATCGGCCACCGGAGCCTTGGGCGTGCCATAGCGGTGCTCGTGGACATTGGCCCACTCCAGGAACGCGTTCTGGCCCACCATGGCGTCGAAGCGCGCACGGTCCATGAAATGATATTCGCGCCCGTTCGCCTCGCCCGGCCGCGGCGCGCGCGTTGTCGCCGAGATCGACAGGTCCAGCTCGCCGTGATCAGCGACCAGCCGCCGGGACAGCGAGGTCTTGCCGGCGCCGGACGGGCTGGACACCACCAGCATCAGTCCACGCCTGGCGCGCTCACTCGACATTCTGCACCTGCTCGCGGAGCTGATCGATGGCCGCTTTCAATTCCAAACCGACGGCGGTCAGGGCCGTGGTGGCGGATTTTGAGCACAGGGTGTTGGCTTCGCGCATGAATTCCTGGGTCAGAAAATCTAACCGGCGACCGACCGCGGCGTCCGTTGACAACAGCATCCTGGCCGCCAGCACGTGGCTGGCCAGCCGGTCGAGCTCCTCGCGCACGTCGGCGCGGCCGGCCAGCACCGCCGCCTCCTGCACGATCCGCTCGGTCATGTCGCCGTCCCGCTCGACCAGTTCGCCGATCCGCTT
>DASQSO010000033.1:0-4369 GCA_035642335.1 Caulobacteraceae bacterium | reverse complement strand
ACTATTCCGACGCGATGAAGGCCTCGGGCCTGACCTGGACGGCGGTCAATCTGAACCGGTTCCTGACCGGCCCGAGCGTCGTCGTCCCCGGGACGGCCATGCGCGCGACCGTTCCCGACCCGACCGAGCGCAGCGACCTGATCGCCTATCTGGCGTCATTGAAGCACTGAACGGAGCGCGGCCCTGATCTAGGCCCTCTGCACCTCCGTCACCTTGTAGGTCAGAAGCCGGCCGTCCTCGTCGGTGATGCTGACATATTCCCCAAGCGCGAAACTGTGCTGGGCCAGGCGATAGAGCGGCTCGTCGGCGTCGCCCTGATCGCCATAGTCGAAGAACCAGCGGCCATTGCGATGCACGAGCTTGCCTTCCTGCGGGTCCTCGTCCGCCGCGAAGCGGCGGACGACGCAGGACCCGCGCGCGGCGCGAAAAGCCGTCTCGTCCAGCTTGCCGTCCGGCGTCAACGGCGCGACCAGCGCATAGCCGCGATGATCGTCGCCATCGGCGAACTCGGTGCCGGGATTACGGGCAAGGCGCATGACGATGCGGCTGAGGGCCATGGGGCTGCTTTCTCTCCGAAGGGGTCAATGCGACAGGAAAAGCGACGGGCCGTCCGACGCGTGCAGGAAGGCGCGGGTGGTGCCGCCGAAGATGTATTCCTGCAGACGCGGGTGGCCGAAGGCGCCGACGACCAGAAAATTGGCCTCCAGGCTCTTGGCCGTGCGCAACAGCGCCAGCCCAGGGTCGCCGGAATCGGTCAGGGTCTGCACCTCTGACCTGATGCCTCGTTCAGTGAAGAAGTCCTGCAGCCGGGCCGGCTCAAAATAGCGCGCCGACGAGGCCGGCGCGGCCAGGATCACCACCCGCCCGGCCTTTTGCAGCAGCGGCAGCGCCGTGCGCGCCGCGCGGCTGGCCTCCTTGCCGCCGTCCCAGGCCACCGCGACCGTCCCGCCGACGCTCAACCCGGCCCTGGCTACGATGGTCGGCCGCTGCTCGTCGGCGACGATCTGCTGAAAGCTCTCGGCCAGCGGCCCCTTGCCCCTGGCGGTGGCGTCGTCGAACACCACAACGTCGGAGAGCCGGCCCTCCATCGACAGCGCCGACCACACCGGCGAGGCCAGAGCGCTGAAGGTCTTTGAGCCGTAGTCGACGGCCTCGGCGGCCGCGCGCGCCGAGCGTTCGCCTTCCGCGGCCGCGTCCTTCAGGCTCTGCACGGCGGTCACCTGCACGCCGCCCATGAACCCCTCGCCCATCCAGGGCATCAGGTCGGCGACGTCGGCGGGGGCATAGACGCAGGCCAGCTCGGCCTGGAACGGCGCGGCCAGGGCCGCCGCCGCCGCCAAGACGCCGCGGTCGGCCTCGCCGCCCGCGACCGGCGCCATGATCCGCGCCCAACTCATGCTCAAGCCCGCCATCGTCATGCTCCCGGCTTATTTTTTCACGCCACCGGCGCCGTTCGAACTACGATAGATCAATTGAGCCGCGTCCACAGCAAAGGAACGAACGGTTGGCGAAAGGGCTGCAAGGCGCCGCTCGAGCCAAGGCGCCGCCCAAGGCGCCGCTCAGGGCTTGGCAGCGCATGCTGTCGGGGCGCCGGCTCGATCTGCTCGACCCCTCCCCGCTGGACATCGAGATCGAGGACATCGCCCATGGCCTGGCCCGCGTAGCGCGCTGGAACGGCCAGACCTTTGGCGAGCATGGCTTTTCGGTCGCCCAGCACTCGCTGGTGGTCGAGGAGGTCGCCGTCCATATCGAGCCCGGCCTGGAGCCGCGCTGGCGTCTCGCCGCCCTGCTCCACGACGCGCCGGAATATGTGATCGGCGACATGATCTCACCGTTCAAGGCCGCGCTCGGCCTGAACTACAGGGGTTTCGAGGACCGGCTGGAGGCGGCCATCCACCATCGCTTCGGCCTGCCGGCGCGGCCGCCGGCGGGCGTCAAGGCGCTGATCAAGCGCGCGGACCAGGCCAGCGCCTTCTTCGAGGCGACGCAACTAGCCGGCTTTGGCGTCAACGAGGCGCTTGGCTTCTTCGGCCGGCCGCCGAAGGGCTATCAGCTCACCATCCATCCGCTCGCCGCCTCGGAGGCCCAGGCGCAGTATGTCCGTCGCTTTCATCGTCTGTCGGAAGCGGCGGGGTTCGCGCCCGCGCGACACGCGACCGATACGGACTAGGCCATGACCCTGATCGTCTGTTCCTTGAGCGACATGCCCGGCGTGGTGCGACGGCGCCGGGCGTCGCACCTAGTGACGCTGATCGACCCAGGAACGCCGGTCGAACGGCCGCTCAGCGTGCCCGAAAGCCGCCACCTGCGGCTCGACTTCGACGACATCGATGCACCCGCGGAGGGTTATCGGGCGCCGGACGCGGCCTCGGTCGCGCGCATGCTGGAGTTCAGCCGCGCCTGGGACGCCAGCGCGCCGATGGTCGTCCACTGTTTCGCCGGCATCAGCCGGTCAACCGCCAGCGCCTTCGCCATTGCCTGCGACCGCAATCCGGACGTGCCGGAAAGCCAGATCGCGCTGACGCTGCGCCAGGCGGCCCGCCACGCCTTCCCAAACCGTCGCATCGTCGCCCTGGCCGACGACATGCTCGGCCGCCATGGCCGCATGGTTGAGGCGATCGAGGCCATCGGCGGCAACGGCTTCGTCCCCAGCGGAGTGCCCTTCGACCTGCCGGTGCGATTTTGAACGCCCCCGCCACGGCCGTCGTCATCGGCCTGTCGGCGGTCGTCGTCGCGGTGCGCGAACGCGAGGCCGTGGCGCTGACGGCGCGCACCCACGACCCGCAGTCCGGCGAGCCGTCGAGCCTGCTCGGCCTGCCGTTTGGCCCGTTCGATCCCGACGGCCACCGCACCTTCGAGCTTGCCCTGCGCGCCTTCGTCACCGAACAGACCCGGTTCGAACTCGGCTATGTCGAGCAACTCTACACCTTCGGCGACCGCGGCCGCGACGCACCGCGCGCCGATGTGGGCGCCGGCGCGGCCCGGGTGATCTCGGTCGGCTATCTGGCGCTGACGCCGCAGGCGGTGCGGGCGCTGGCGCCCGACACGGTCTGGACGCCGTTTACGCGCTTCTTCCCCTGGGAGGATTGGCGGCGCGGCCGTCCCGCCCTGATCGACGAGGTGATCGCGCCAGGTCTGAGCGACTGGGCCGCCACCGACGACCGCCGCGCGCGCATGCGCCTGTTGTTCGCGCTCGACGGCGCGCCGTGGAATGAGGAACGAGTGCTGGACCGCTATGAGCTGCTCTACGAGGCGGGCCTGGCGCCGGAGGCCGGGCGCGACCGTCAGCGGGCGCGGGGCCTGGCTGGCGCCGAACCGGCGGCGCTTTCGCCGGCGCTAGGCGAGCCCATGTTGTCGGACCACCGCCGGATCCTGGCCACGGGTCTTGGCCGGTTGCGCGGCAAGCTGAAATACCGCCCGGTCGCCTTCGAGCTGACCCCGGCCGAGTTCACCCTCTCGCAGCTTCAGCGCACGGTCGAGGCCGTGGCGGGCGTGGCGTTGCATAAGCAGAACTTCCGCCGCGGCCTGGAGCGCACCGATCTGGTCGAAGGCTTGGGCCGTCTGCAGCCGGAGACCGGCGGCCGGCCGGCGGAGCTGTTCCGCTTCCGCCGCGAACGCCTCAGCGCGGGCCCCGCTCCCGGCATGTCCCTGCCGCTGCTGAGGGAGGGCTGAGGGCGCCCAGAGGCGCTTAGCCGAAACGCTTGATGTAGACGATTAAGAGACGTAGGCGAGGATCGCCAGCACCGCGCCGAGGCCGCCCAACCCCAGCGCGGTGAACCAGGGCCAGCGCTTCTTGGTGACGATGGCGATGGTCGAGAGCGCGATGCCCATCTCCAGCAGCGTCGCGGCGATGGTCAGGCGGTGGTGCCGGCCCTCGTGGACCTCGCTCAGGCGAATCTGCGCCTCGCGTTCGCTCTCGAGCTTCTTGGCGTCGGCCTGGGCCACGTCCTGGTCGCCGCCCTCCGCCGTGGCCTTCTTCCGATAGTCGCCGGCATGAGCGCCGCCGCTATCGGCCGCAATGACGTACATGTTCTTCTTCAGGCTCTTGGCCTCGTAGAAGCTCCACTGGTCGGTGGCCTGGTCCTGGGCCAGTACCGCCCGGTTCGCCGCGATGATGGCGCTGGTGCTCTGGAAGGTCTCCAGGCTGGAGACCACCGCCGCCAGCACGGCGAGCACCGCGACGGTGATCGAGATCAGCGAGATGAAGGGGTCGTTGGCATGCACCGCGTGTTCGGCATGTTCCAGATGTTCGTGGGCGGCTAGGGGCATGTCGTCGCTCACGGCCTCTCGCTCCAGGATCAGGTCTTGCGTCTCAGGTTTTGCGGCTCAGGGCCGCCTGCGCCGCCGCCAGCCGGGCGATCGGCATGCG
>DASQSO010000032.1:0-9549 GCA_035642335.1 Caulobacteraceae bacterium | reverse complement strand
TCTGGACCTTCAGAGCCAGGCCCAGGGTGTCGCGGTAGAAGGCGATCGCCCGATCCATGTCGGCGACGTATTTTATCGCGTAGGCCATGCGCAAACTCATCGTCGTCCCTCGACATCGGTAGGAGTCGACGCTGACTCTAGCCAGCCTGCCGCTCACGGGAAAGCCCGCCGGTGCGACAGTGCGCCGCCTTGATAGGCGGACAAAATCGCTTGATATTCGGTCGACTACTTCATGGTTCGGCCGCTGAATTGCAGATGCGACGGGCCTTCCTGTTGGGGAACAGGACCGAGGGCGCCCGGGGTTTCCACCCCGAGGCGCCCTTCTGCATCCTGGCCCCGAGGCTCGCCTTCAGATGACGAAGGTGACTACCGCATAGACAGCGCAGGCGGCCAGGACCAGGAAGACCGCCGCGCAGGTTCCAACGAAGAGAAGCTCCCTGCGCTGGTCGTGGCCATCTGCCTCACTGTCCTTGGTCATTGCGGCTAATCCCATTTGACGTCTCGCCTGGAAGACCTCAGTTGCCGGCCCGGCGACGCGCCACCATGGCGGCGATAGCGGATTTGCAGGCGTCGGAAAGCTGGTCCTTGTGCGCGATCATGCACTGGCGCCGACCGGGTCCCGGTTGGGCGCCGGGGCACAGCTTGGCCATGTCGGCTCCGCAGGCCTGGCGCACGCCGCCGCCAGCAGGCACGCCCTGGGCGAGACTGGCGCCCGCGGCTGAACTCGCGATGACCATGGCGACGCTGAGGATGGCGATGCGTTTCATGGAAAAGCTCCGAAAGGATAGGCGGAAGGTAGCGCCCCGCTGTTTCACGAGGGTTTCGGTGCATTTCCGTCGTGCGACGATCGGCGCCGGCAGGCGGCTAAGGCAGCGTGAATGGGCGCGCGCCGACGGCGGCCGGCGATGTCGCATGGCCCACGGGGGCGATGGCGGACTGGAAAGCTTTGCGGACGGCCTCGACCAGCGTCGCGGCCGCGATCGGCTTTGACAGGTGTCCATCGACGCCGGCTGCCGCGGAGGCCCTGGCGTGTTCCGGCATGGCGTTGGCGGTCAGCGCCAGGATGGGCGTGCGCCTACCCCCGTTCGCCCGTTCGCGCTCGCGGATCAGCCGGACGGCGGTAAGCCCGTCCATGACCGGCATTTGCATGTCCATCAGGATGACATCGAAATCGTTGGCCAGGGTGGTTTCGACGGCGGCCTGGCCGTTTTCGACGACGGTCAGGTCGACCCCGACGGCCTCGAGGATCAGCGCGACCACCTTGCGGTTGGTCGGATGGTCTTCGGCCAGAAGCACTCTTGGCCGATCCGGGATCGTCTCGTTCAACACCACCGTCGCCGCGGCGTGCGGCGCGATGCTTTCTCCGAGTGCGCGCGGGAAATCGACGGCCAGGGTGAAGGCCGCGCCCTCGCCCGGCTGCGACGCCGCCTCCAACGTTCCGCCCATGGCTTCGGCGATGGACCTTGAAATCGCCAGGCCCAGCCCCGTTCCGCCGAACCGGCGGGTGATCGAGCCGTCGGCCTGCTCGAAGCGCTTGAACAGCCTGGCCCCGACCGTGGCGTCGAAGCCGATGCCGCTGTCACGTACGGTCAGGCGCAGCGATACAGTTTCGATCGACCGGGTAGCCTCGACGTGCAGGACAACCTTGCCCGCATCGGTGAACTTCACCGCGTTAGAGAGCAGATTGGAGACGATCTGGCGCAGCCGGACGGCATCGCCCGACACCATCGCCTCGGCTGCTGGCGCGATCGAGGTTTCGAAGGTCAGTCCTTTCTCGGCGGCCCTGGGCTCGAACAGCGCCGCCGCCGCGCGCAGGGACACCGCCAGGTCGAACGGCTGGTTGGACAGCTCCAGCCGTCCGGCCTCGATACGGGCGGTGTCGAGCACGTCGCCGAGCAGGCTTTCCAGGACGCTGGCGGAGTTCTCGATCAGCCCGACCAATTCCCGCTGTTCGGGCTCGAGGCAGGTTCTGGCCAGAGCTCCTGCGATGCCCATGACGCCGTTGAGCGGCGTGCGGATCTCGTGACTCATATTGGCCAGAAACTCGCTCTTGGCCCGGTTGGCCTCCTCGGAGGATTTGAGCGCGTTGGCCATGGCCCGTTCGGCGCGCTTTTCGCGATCGACGTTCCTGGCCACGCCGACCACCCGCTCCAGCGCGCCGTTAGCGGCGCAGATCGCTTCGGCGGCGAAGGAGACCCAGACGTGCGGACCTTCAACCTGCATCAGCCGCACCACGATCCGGAACGGCGTCCCGTCTTCCAGATGCCTGGCCCACATCTCGGCGGCGAGCGGGCGATCGGCCGGATGGATGCTGTCCCAGATCGCGCCCACAGACTCCGAGAAGTCAGGTCTTCCATTGGCGTAGATCGAGGCGACGCCATCTGTCTCGGCCTCTTTGCCGCGGAAATCGATCTCCCAGACGCTGAGGTCGGCCATCTCGGTGGCCAGCTTCAACCTGTGCTCGGAGCGCTTGGACCCCTCCAGCGCCAGCACCATGTCTGTGATCTCATGGATCATCACCAGAAGGCCGCCGATTTCCCCTTTCGCATCGCGCCATGGCGTGACCTCCCAGCTCAGCCAGCGCACGGCGCCGTCCGGGCCGATGATCTGTGCGCGATCCATATGCGCCCCAAGGCCTTCAAGGGCTCGGTCCCGGATCACCATCCAGGCCGCTTTCGCGGCGGGCGTGATCTCATGGATCGGCCGGCCGATCAGTTCGCCGGGCAGCCAGTTTGCGGCCCGCTGACGCCAGCGGGCGTTGGCCCGGACAATGTTGAGGTTCGCGTCCGTCATGGCCAGGGCCACCGGCGCGGTCTCGATGATCGCCGTCAGGTTGTCGGTCGCGGCGCGGGCTTCGACATCGCGCTCGGCCACCGCGCTCAGGGCGCGCCGACGATCCCAGTCGTCGGCGACGAGGGCGGCGAACTCCTCGAGCCGCTCGGCCAGAAAGGCGTCATGGGCGCGCGGCGCGCGGTCGATGATGGAGAGGACGCCAATGCAGACCCCGCTCGCCAGTCTGATTGGCGCGCCGGCGAAGAAACGGATATGGATCGGGCCGGTGACGAAGGGATTGGCGCTGAAACGCGCGTCTTTCGAGGCGTCCTCCACCCAGAGCAGCTTGCCCTGCCTGATCGCGGTTTCGGCAAAGGTATGTTGGCGGAAGACGGTCGGCAGCACCTGGTCGCTGACCCCGGCGAGCCACAGCGTGTCGGCCAGCAGAATGCCAACATGCACCATGGGCGCGCCGGCGATGCACTGGGTCAGCCGCGCGATCCGCTCGAAACTCGGGCGCGCCGCTTCAAGGTCAAGCGCGGCGATGGCGGCCATGCGCGAGCGCTCTTCGCTGGAAAACTGGCCTCTGGACATGGCGACTGGCTCGCGGACTCGCACGCTTTGAGCCAAGGCTTAGGCGCGGCGGATTAAATTTCCGTGCCCAGCTTCGCCATGTTTTGCAACCGGAGCGGAAATCAGCCCTCGGTGGCCTTGAGCAGCAATTCGAGCGCGGCGGCGGCGAAAGCCTGCATATTGACGACCCGATCGGCCTCGCCGGTCTCCAGGGTCATGGCGTGTTCGAACGGCCCCGAGACGGCGATGCAGGTGTGGCCGGCGGCGTCGCCATAGCCGTTGCCGGTCGGCCCGGCCGCGCCGGTCTCCGAGAGCCCCCAGGTGGCGGCGAACCGCTCGCGGATGGTCCGCGCCAGCAGCAGCGCATAGGGTTGGCTCGCCGAGCGCATGCCCGCGACGGCCTCGCGCGGGATGTCCAGCAGCCGCATCCGCGCCCGGCCAGTGTAGACCACCGCGCCGCCCAGGAAATAGGCCGAGGCGCCGGGAACCGCCAGCAGTGCGGCCGATATCAGCCCGCCCGCCGAAGACTCCGCGACGGCGACGGATTGTTCGGAGGCTTTCAGTCGTCCAGCGAGGCGTTCGGCGAGAGGCGCCAGTGTCTCGAAGCCGGTCAATTCCCGTCCCTCCCCTAAATTCGACGTAAGACTCGCAATCGGCGCTTTTCGTCTGGCCACAATATTGGCAACCAATACGCGCTATTCGAATTCAGTTATGCCAGCCGCCCCGTCAAACGGCCAGTGGCCGCGAAATCCAAGGAGCTCCATGCCGCGCAGCGACGATGAGTTGGTCGAGCACTATCCGAACCGCGGCGAAAAGCTTGCCGACGGCCTGGTGCATGCCCTTGGCCTATCGGCGGCCGCCGCCGGCGGCGTCGTGCTCATCGTCCTTTCGATCCTGACCGGCGGCGGGGCGGGCCTGGCCGCCGCGACCGGCCTCTATTCTCTCTGCCTGATCACCATGCTGGCCTGTTCGATGGCCTACAACCTGACCAAGCCCACCCGGGCGCGGCCGTTCCTGCGTCGGCTGGACGAGGCGGCGATTTTCCTGATGATCGCCGGCTCCTACACTCCCTTCACCACCCAGCGGATGGAGGGCGACTGGGCCATCGGCATGACGGTGCTGGTCTGGGGCCTGGCCCTGGCCGGCGTCGCCGGCAAGCTCGTCACCTCGCGCCTGCCCGAATGGATCTGGACCGTCGGCTATGTCGCCTTCGGCTGGGTCGCCCTGATCGCGCTGCGGCCCTTGATCCAGGGTGTGCCGGTCGTCGCGCTGGTGCTGCTGATCGTCGGCGGGCTGATCTACACCACCGGCGCGCTGATCTTTCACAGCCGCCTGCCCTATCGCCGCGCGATCTGGCACGGCTTCGTGGTCACCGCCGCCGGCGCCCACTATGCCGCCATCTGCGCCGGAGTGGTGTTCGCCGCGGCGCTGAAGGTTCAGTAGGCGCGGCCGACCAGGATTTCCTCGACCCCGGGCTCGCCGGTGAAGAGACACGCGCCGAACGTCCCGGGCTGCGTCATCGGCGCGTTGCGGATGGTCAGCCGCAACGTCTTCAGCCGCTGGCTGACTTCGTCGAGCGCATCGCCGCTGGGCCGCGACCAGGCGCAGCGCACCCAGCCCTTGAAGGCCACATTGGCGTCCTCGTCCTCGGCGCCCGGTCCGAAATAGCCGGCGAGCTGCTCGAAATTGGTGATGTCGCTTCGGATATTTGCGTCGAGACGCGCCTTGGCCTCGTCGAACATGCCCTGCTGAATCTCGGCCAGCCGTTCGGGGACGGCGGCGACGAAGTCCGCCCGCGCCTCGCCGGTCGAGGCGACCTTCTCGCCCGACCAGAGCCGGTCGCGGCGCATGAAGGTGACCTGGGCGCCGGCGGCGTCGCGCGGACCGACCTCGACGATCAGCGGCGCGCCGCGCCTCACCCAGTCCCAGCGCTTCTCGCCCGAACGGCCCGGCTTACGGTCCACCAGCACCCGCACCGGAGCGCGGAAGACGGTCAGTTCGCCCAGCTCCGCCGCCAGAGCGTCGGCATAGGCCAGCACCGCCTCATCCTCGGGCTTGTCGCGCAGGATCGGCACGATCACCACCTGGCGCGGCGCGATGGCCGGCGGCAGGCGCAGCCCGTCGTCGTCGCCATGGGTCATGATCACCCCGCCGATCAGCCGGGTGGAGACGCCCCAGCTGGTGGTATGGCAGAGGGTCAGATCGCCTGTGTCGCTCTGGAAGCGGATGTTCTGCGCCTCGGCGAAGCTGGTGCCGAGATAGTGCGAGGTGCCGGCCTGCAGCGCCCGGCCGTCCTGCATCATCGCCTCGATGGAATAGGTGGCGTCGGCGCCCGGGAAGCGCTCGTTCTCCGGCTTCTCGCCGGCGATCACCGGCATGGCCAGGGTGCGCTCGGAAAAGTCGCGGTAGAGTTCCAGGATCGACAGGGTCTCGGCCATGGCGTCGTCCTGGGTCGCATGGGCGGTGTGGCCCTCCTGCCAGAGGAACTCCGACGTGCGCAGGAAGAGCCGCGTGCGCATCTCCCAGCGCACCACATTGGCCCACTGGTTGATCAACAGCGGCAGGTCGCGCCAGCTGCGCACCCAGCGGCTGAAGGCGTCGCCGATGATGGTCTCGGAGGTCGGCCGCACCACCAGTGGTTCTTCCAGCTCGGCTTCGGGATCGGGCTGCAGTTTGCCGTCGATCATTGCCAACCGGTGGTGGGTGACCACCGCCATCTCCTTGGCGAAGCCCTTGACGTGGCTGGCTTCCTTGGCGAAGAAGCTCAAGGGTACGAACAGCGGGAAGTAGCAGTTCTGGTGGCCGCTGGCCTTGATGCGGCGGTCGAGCTCGGCCTGGATCAATTCCCAGACCCCATAACCCCACGGCTTGATGATCATCGAGCCGCGGACCGGGCTGTTCTCCGCCAGGTCGGCCTCACGCACCACGGCCTGATACCAGTCGGCGAAATTGGCCTCGCGCGTTGCGTTCAATCCACGTTGCATGCCCGTCGTGAAGCAGGAATTGACCGCCAAGGCCAGCCCCCAAACTCAGCGAGCCGTCTGCAAACCCTTAGGCGAAGTCGGGATAGTACCGGGCCATCATCCGATCGCGGTAAGCGACCAGATTGGGATGCGCTTCGGCCGCCTCGCGGATGGCTGAGTCGAACAGCGGCGCCAGCAGGGCGGCGAGGGCGCCGAAGACGCTGGCGTCGCTGCCGCTGGGCGCGCCGCCCATCAGATAGGGCTTGTCGCCGAGGATTCCGGCCAGGGCCGCGAGGGAGCGGCCGGCCTGATCGGCGATCTCGTCCGCGCTGTGCCGGCCCAGCCCGTGAGCCTGCAGATTGGCGAGGATGCGCTGGCGGGCCTGTTCGCGCGCCCGGTCGCGGGCGGGCTCGGGGATGGCGTCGAAGAAATGGGTCGGACCCTTGTCGAAATTGTCCTTCACCGCCCAGCGTAGATGGACGGTCGCCCAGTAGAGGTGATCCTCGACCATGCGCTCGACCGCCCAGGCGACCGCCTTCTGACCGGCGCTGAGGCCAGCGTCGAGATCGACGCGGTAGGTCTTCTCGACATAGTCGCGGATGAAGACGGAGTCGGCGACCACGGTTCCGTCGTCGTCGAGATAGGGCAGCTTTCCCTTGGGCGCCTGCTGCGGGCCGCCATATTCCAGCCGATAGCCAAGTCTGGCCATCTTCAGCTGCACCTCGCTCTTCAGCGCGAAGGGACTGGAGTCGGGCAGGCCGAACCGGGGGCCGAAGGTATAGAGGGTGATCATTCGTGGCGCTCCTTGAAATCCGAGCTTTTCGTAGAGCCCTCCTGCTGCCACCATGCTGTCAGCACTGGCGGCCGGAGGGCGGCGATTTGCGGCGGACGGAGCGCCTTTTCCAGATCATCCAGATCCTGCGCCGCGCCTCGCGGCCGGTGACGGCGGGCGCGGTCGCCGATGAGCTGGAGACCTCGCTGCGCACGGTCTATCGCGACATGGCCGAACTAATCGCGCAAAGGGTGCCGATCCGCGGCGAGGCTGGCATCGGTTATGTGCTGGATCGCGGCTTCGACATGCCGCCGCTGATGCTCACCCCCGACGAGATCGAGGCGGCGGTGCTCGGCGCGCAATGGGTGGCGAGCCGCGGCGATGTGGCGCTGGCGACCGCCGCCAACGACCTGATCGCCAAGATCGGCGCGGTGATCCCCGAGCACCTGCGGCCATTTTTGGTGGAGTCGACGGTCAGCGCCTCGGGCGTACGTAGCTTGCCCCAGGACACCATCGATCTCGTCCAGTTGCGCGCCTGGATCCACAGTCAGCGCAAGGTGGCGCTGTGCTATCGCGACGAGGAGGAGCGCCGCACCGAGCGCGTCGTCTGGCCGATCGGCCTCGGCTATTTCGAGGCGGCGCGGATCATCATCGCGTGGTGCGAACTGCGCACCGACTTCCGCCACTTCCGCACCGACCGGGTGGTGACGGCCGAGTTTCTCGACCAGCGCTATCCCACCCGCCGCAATGTCCTGCGCACCGCTTGGCGCAAGCAGATGGACGAGGCGGTGGGCCGCCGCGCCGCACGTGAATGAACGGCGCTTTCGAGCGGGTGCGGTTCAGCTTGAGTTCAGCTTCAGTGAGGTGACTTGCGCCCGCGGTCGTGGGATGATCGCGGGGCCGCCAAAGGAGAATGTCATGATCGCTCGCAGGTTGAGACCGGGGCTTTTGGCCGGCATCCTGATCGCCGCGATCCTGCCGGCGGCGGCGCTCGCCTCGGGCGGCGGCGGGGGAGGATCGTTCGGCGGCGGCGGCATTGGCGCCCTGCCCAGCCAGAGCGCGCCAACCTATGACGCTTCGACCGAGTATCAGCACGGGCTGGCCGACCTGCAGGCCGGCAAGTTCCGGGACGCCAAGACCGATTTCGATCATGTGCTGGACACCCTGCCGAAGGACGCGGACACCCTGTTCTATTCCGGCATGGCCAAGGCCGGGCTCGGCGATCTGAAGGGCGCCCAGCGGGCCTATGCCAGGTCGTTGGAGGTCGATCCGAACCGGATCGACGCCCGCCGCGAACTGGCGGTCACCCTGGCCAAGCTCGGCCAGGCCGACCAGGCCAAGGCCCAGCTCGACATTCTACAGAAACGCGCCGACGCCTGCGGCGACACCTGCGCCCAGTCCGCCGATCTGAAGGCGGCGATCGCCACCGTCCAGGCGGCGATGACGCCAAAGACCGCGGCCAATACCCGCCCGCCGAGCCTGCTGCTGGTCGATCCCGCACACGGCGACCGCTCCTATGTCCAGGCCGTGCGGCTGATCAACGAGGGTCGCTATGAGGACGCGCTGGCAGCGTTGAAGGTCGCCCAGCAGGCGTTCGGCCCGCATCCGGATGTGCTCACCTATGTCGGCTACACCTATCGGAAGCTGCACGAGTACGACAAGGCCGAGGCCTATTACCGCAAGGCCCTGGCCATCTCACCGAACCATGTCGGCGCGACGGAATATTACGGTGAGTTGATGGTGCTACGCGGCGATGTGGCCGGCGCGCGCCGCATGCTGGCCAAGCTGGAGACCGCCTGCAATTTCGGCTGTGTCGAGACGGAGGATCTGCGTCGGTGGATCGACAAGGGCGGGCCGCCGCAGTCCTGAGCGTTGGCCTGGCGGCTGTCTTCACGCTCGCCGCCGATAAGACCGATCTGAGCGTCATCCATGCGGCGCGCTGGCTGAGCCCCGGCGCCGACCGCGTGCGCGCCCTCGGCTCGCAGCCGACGGAGTGTTCGCGGCCGGCCAGCGATCCGCAAACCGCCTATGAGATCGAGGTCGGGCGGGCGGCGTTTCGCACGCCACTGCTGCTCGGCGGCCAGGCCTCGAGGGCCGGACTGGCCTGCGAAAGCTGCCACCGCGACGGGCGCAACAATCCCGAGTTCCTGTTCCCCGGCCTCTCCGGCGCGCCCGGCACGGCCGACGTGACCACATCGCTGTTCAGCACCCACCGCGACGATGGCATCGATAATCCCAAACCCATTCCCGATCTCAGCGGCCCGAAATCGCGGCTGAAGATCTCCCAGGCGCCCGATGACCCGGCGCTGGGGGATTTTATCCACGGCATCGTCACGCAGGAGTTCGACGGCGCCGAGCCGCCGCCGGCGGTGATGGCGGGTCTGGTCGCCTATGTGCGCTCGCTCTCGCCGGACGCCTGCCCGACAACCGAGCGCGAGCCGCTGCGCGCCGAGACTTATCTCGGCAACG
>DASQSO010000031.1:0-2234 GCA_035642335.1 Caulobacteraceae bacterium | reverse complement strand
ACGCGCATCAGCAGTTCCGGAGCCTGATGCTGGATGAGGGTGGCGGCGGGGCCATCGACCTTCAGCTCCAGCACGCCACCGGCGCCGTTGCGCGGGCGGGTCAGCTTCACCGGCTCGGTGCGGGCGGCGAGGTTCTCGCCGACGATCTCGCGCCAGCGCGCCTGCAGGGTCTCCGGACCGGCGCCGAAGCGTTCGTCGAGCTGCTTTATCAGGCCGCTCAGCCGCCGGCCGGCGCTGGCCGGCGGGCGCCGCGCCGGACGCGTCCGCTTCACCGCCAGGATGCGTGAGGCTTCGGCGGCGGAGGGCAGGTCGCGCGGCATGGCGGCCATACTAGACGGCGCGCCGGTCGCCGCGCCAGCGTCTATCGCTTCGCTGAGCGCCACGGCGCGGCTATCAAGGCCGCCCATGGCCAAGACACCCCTCCGCGCGCGCCTGCTGGACTGGTACGACGCCAACGCGCGGGTGCTGCCGTGGCGGGTTTCGCCGGCCGCCAGGGCGCGGGGCGAGCGCGCCGACCCCTACCGAGTCTGGCTCTCCGAGGTGATGCTGCAGCAGACCACCGTGCCGCACGCCACAGCCTATTTCCTGAAGTTCCTCGAGCGCTGGCCATGTGTCGAGGCCCTGGCCGCCGCGCCGGACGACGAGGTCATGGCCGCCTGGGCCGGCCTCGGCTACTACGCCCGCGCCCGCAACCTTTTGGCCTGCGCGCGGGCGGTGGCGGGCGGGCACGGCGGGGTCTTTCCGGCGTCGGAGGAGGGTTTACGGGCGCTGCCCGGCGTTGGCGCCTATACGGCCGCGGCGATCGCCGCCATCGCCTTCGACCAGCCGGCCAATGTGGTCGACGGCAACGTCGAGCGCGTGATGGCGCGGCTCTTCGCCGTGGAGACGCCGCTGCCGGCCGCCAAGCCGGAGCTGAAGCGGCTGGCCGGGACGCTGGTCACGCCCGAGCGCCCCGGCGACTGGGCGCAGGCGCTGATGGACCTGGGCGCGATGGTCTGCCGCCCCAAGGCGCCGCTCTGCGATCGCTGTCCGCTGGCGCAGGGCTGCCAGGCGATGGCCGGCGGCGCGCCGGAGACCTATCCGCGCCGCACGAAAAAGGCCGACCGGCCCCGGCGACGCGGCGCGGTGTTCGTGCTGACCCAGGGCGGCCAGGCGGCCCTGCTGCGGCGTGCGCCCAATGGCCTGCTCGGCGGCATGCTCGGGCTGCCGACCACGGACTGGAGGGCGACGCGCTGGCCCGAGGCCGAGGCCCTGGCCGCCGCGCCAGCGCCCGCCGCCTGGCGGCGCATCGGCGAGATCGAACACACCTTCACCCACTTTTCGCTGACGTTGGAGGTCTACTGGGCAGCGGGCGGCGCCGCCGACCCCAACCTGGTCTGGCTCCCCTTCGACCGAGCCCTGGCCGAAACGCCGTCGGTATTCGGCAAGGCGTTAAGGCTGGCGCTTTAGCTAACCCAGCGCCACCTCGATCAGCATCGGGCCCCTGGCGGCCATGGCGGCGGCGAAGACGTCGTCGAAGCGTTCGGCGGTTTCGCAGCGTTCGGCATTGACGCCCATGCCGCGGGCGAGGCTGACCCAGTCGATACGCGGGTTGCCCAGGTCCAGCAGGCTGGCGGCGGCCGGGCCCGGTTCGCCGGAGCCGGTGCGGACGAACTCGACGCCGAGGATGCGGTAGGTGTGGTTGGCGAACACCACCACGGTGCAGTCGAGCCTCTCCCGCGCAAGGGTCCACAGGCCCTGGACGGTGTACATGCCCGAGCCGTCGCCGGTCAGGCCGATGACCTTGCGGTCCGGGCAGGCCACCGCCGCGCCGACGGCGGCTGGGATGCCCTGGCCGATGGCGCCGCCGGTCAGGCCCAGCCAATCGTGGCGGCGGGCGCTGCGGGTGGCCGCGAGGACCGGCGCGCCGGAGGTGACCGAGTCGTCCGAGACGATCGCGCCTTCCGGCATGTGGCGGGCGATGGACGCGCCGACCGTTCGCGCATCGACGACGCCGGTCGGCCTGTCTGGCAGGCTGAGCGCATTCGGCTGGGCCGAGGTCGGGGCGCCGAGGGCGTCGGCGAGGGCGGCCAAGGCGGCCTGGCTGTCCTCTCGGCGCTCGGAGAGCACGACTTCCGCGCAACCCTCGGGGACCAGTACGCTGGGGGCGTTCGGATAGGCGAAGAAGGCCACCGGTTCGCTGGTCCCCGCCAGCACCATCAGGTCGATGCCCACCAGTTCCTTGAGCGCCGCCT
>DASQSO010000030.1:0-6398 GCA_035642335.1 Caulobacteraceae bacterium | reverse complement strand
CGCGCCTATGTGGATGCCAATTTCAAGGAGGTGCAGTTGCATCACGTGCGGCTGGGCCAGCCAGTGACCATGACCGCCGACATCTATGGCGGCGGGGTCAAGTTCCACGGCCGCGTCGTCGGTGTGGCCGGGGGCACCGGCGCGGCCTTCGCGCTGATCCCAGCGCAGAACGCCACCGGCAATTGGATCAAGATCGTCCAGCGGCTGCCGGTGCGGGTCTCGCTGGACCCGCGGGAGCTGCGCGACCACCCCTTGCGCGTCGGCCTCTCCATGAAGGCCGTGATCGACGTCGCCGGCGGCTAGGCCGTCATGTCCGAGATCGCCGGCTCAGACGACGACACCAGCTTTTCGGTGATGAGCGGCGCGACGCTGTGGATCGCCGGCGCTGTGGATCGCCGGCGTCGGGCTGGCCCTGGCCAATTTCATGGTGGTGCTGGACACCACCATCGCCAATGTCTCGGTGCCCAATATCGCCGGCGGCCTGGCGGTCTCGCCCAGCCAGGGCGCCTGGGTGATCACCTCCTATTCCGTCGCCGAGGCGATCACCGTGCCGCTGACTGGCTGGCTGGCCCAGCGGTTCGGCTCGGTGCGGGTCTTCATCATCGCCGTCGCCGGTTTCGGCTTCTGTTCGATGCTGCGCGGCTTTGCGCCTTCGTTCGGGGCGATGGTTGGCCTGCGCGTCCTGCAGGGACTGTCTGGCGGTCCGATCATTCCGCTGAGCCAGACCCTGCTGCGCCGCATCTTCCCGCCGCGGCAACAGGCCATGGCCCTGGGCCTGTGGAGCATGACCACCGTGGTCGGTCCGGTGGCCGGCCCGCTGCTCGGCGGCCAGCTGGTTGATGGGCCCGGCTGGCCCTACATCTTCTTCATCAACATCCCGGTCGCCGTCCTCCGCGCCCTCGTCGCCTGGCGCTTCCTGGCCAGCCGCGAAACCCGGACCGAGCGCAATCCGATCGACTTCACCAACCTTGGCCTTCTGGTCCTCTGGATCGGCGCCATGCAGATCATGCTCGACAACGGCAAGGACATGGACTGGTTCAACTCGCCGTTCATCGTCTCCCTGGCGATCGTCGCCGCCATCGGCTTCGCGGCCTTTGTGATCTGGGAGCTGACCGATCGCCACCCCATTGTCGACATCAGGGTCTTCCGGCGCCGCGGCTTCGCCGCCGCGGCCCTGATCATGGCCCTGGCCTTCGGCGCCTTCTTCTCGTCCATCGTGCTGATGCCGCTGTGGCTGCAAACCAACCTTGGCTACAACGCCACCTGGGCCGGGCGGGCGGTGGCGCCGCAGGGCATGTTCGCCGTCATTCTGTCGCCGATCGTGGCGCGCCTGAGCGCCAAGGTCGACGCGCGCCTGCTGGTCTCGTTCGGGATCGGCCTGCTGGCGGTGACTTCGATCTGGCGCGCCGGTTTCGCGTCCGATATCGACTTCTTCCAGGTCAGCCTGCCCCAGGTGCTGCAGGGCGCGGCGGTGCCCTTCTTCTTCATCCCGATCACGGGGCTGGGCCTTGCCTCGGTGCTGCCACGCGAGACCGCGTCGGCGGCCGGGCTGATGAACTTCACCCGCACCACGGCCGCGGCCTTCGGTACTTCGATCACCACCACCGCCTGGCAGAACTTCGCCAGCGTCCACCGGACCAACCTGGTCGGGACCCTGAACAGTCCGCAGGCGAGTCTCGACACCCTGACCGCCGGCGGCTTGTCCGCCAGCCAGGCCCTGCATCAGCTGGACCAGATCACCGACAACCAGGCGGTCATGCAGGCCACCGACCATGTCTTCCTGGTCCTCGCCGGGATCTTCATCGTCGGCGCCTCGGCGGTCTGGCTGGCGCCGCGGATGCAGTTGTCAGGCGGGCCGGCGGCCGGTGGCCACTAGCTAACCAAGGCCAGCGGTCATGGCCGCGATCGCCGCGCGGATCTGGACCCAGCCGGCGTCGGAGCGCAGGTCGATGCCGTTGAACCAGCGGATCTTGCGGCGGCGCAGGGCAAGGTAGGTGACGCCGGCGGCCAGGACGGCGCTGACCGCGCCGACCTGCTCGGCCTCACCCGCGTCGCCGAAAAGTTCGCCCACGATCCTCAGGCCCATGGTCTCGCGAGCAGTCTCGGCGATTGCGGTGAGGGCATTGCGCTCGACCAGCTCCCAGACCATCAGTTCCAGCACCGCCGGTCGCGCCATCAGGACGTGGGCGAGGTTGTCGAGCACCAGGGCGGCGCGCTCCGCAAGGGGCAGGGCGCGGGCCGCGGCCGGGTCGCCGCCGCAGACATCCTCGAAGGTTGGGAAGAAGTCGGGGCCGTTGGCGACCGCCTGCATCAGCCCGTCCATGCCACCGAAATAGCGGTAGATCAGCATCTTATCGACGCCGGCCGCCTTGCCGACGGCGGTCGGGGTGAGCACGCCGAAGCCGCCCTCGACCAGTACGGCGATCAGGGCCTCACGCAGCTTCGCTTCGGTGCGGGGCCGGTCGCGGCCAGCTTTCGAAGAGGACGACTCCATGCGGAAGTCTCTGGACCGAGACTACGGAACATGCAAGTCTCCCATAAGAGACTTATGGGGGGCGGCATGGCGACGGGACTATCCTGGGATCGAACGATCGGACCGCGCTGGCTCAATCCGGTGGCCATCTGGGCGGTGATCGGCTGGCTGGCTGCCAATGGCTTGGCGCTGCTGCTGGCGGACGGCGCCCTGCCCTTCGACCGGCCGGCCCTGGCGGGTCAGCCCTTCGCCGCCCAGATGGCGGGGCCGAGCCTCGGCCTTTTGGAAGTGTTCGGCCTGATGGGGGTGGTCTGGTGGATGACCCGGCGCCGGGCCATCCCCGACATGGCGGCCCGCGCGCCTTCGAAAGCCAGGGCGGCGGCTGAGACGACGGCGCTGCTCGCCTACGCCATACTAGGCCAGGTCGGTGGTTGGCTGCTGGGCCCGGCGCTGGGCTACCGGCCGTTCAGCTTCCACATCGCCGGCACGCTGGTGGGCTGTTCGACTCTGGCCTCGCCGGGCGAGGCCTGGAGCTGGATGAGCTATAATTTCCTGGTCTACGCCGTGGTCCCCTATCTGTGGTTTCGCCGCCGCTATTCGACCGTCGAGCTCAATCTGAAGTCCACCGCACCGCGCGCCGACCTGACGCTGATCCTGGTCGTCGCCACGATTGAGAGCGCTGTGGAGCTCTGGGCGTTTCCGGGGATTTTCAAGCTCACCCCCCATCAGCTCGTGCTCGCCGCGCCGCTCGCCTTCCTGATCTTCTTCTTAGGCACGGTGCTGCCGACCATGGTGCTGATCTACGCGATCCTTTTGCCGCGCTATCTGAAGCTCACCGGGTCGATGACCGCGACGGTCATCCTGGGCGGCCTGACCTATGCGCTGATGCACCTGGTGGAGGGTTGGAGCGTGTTCGCGACGCCGCGGGAGACGGCATTGTCGCTACTGTTCGTGTTCCTGCAATACACCGGGCCCGGCATGTTCAAGAGTTTCATCACCCTGCGCACCGGCAACGCCTGGGTGCACGCCATCGCCTATCACGCCATCGCCCCGCACGTGGTGGTGGACACCCCGATGATCGCCAAGGTGTTCGCGATCCGCTGAGCGTCCGCCGAGCGAAGCTGGCTCACACGTGGTCGTGGCCGCCGACGCGGCCCGGACGCCAATAGCCCTCGGCGGTGATGCGCGCCTTGTCGAATCCGGTGGCCAAGAGGTGGTGGCGCTGGTTGCGCACATTGCTGGTCTCGCCGATGACATAGGCGTGGGCGCCGTTGGGCGACGGGGCCAGGGCGGCCAGGCGATCGAGCAACAGGTTGCTCGGCCCCGGCGCCGCGTCGTTGCGGGACAGCCACTCGACCGTCACATCGGCCGGTGTGATGAGGGTCTGCGCCTCGTCGATGTCGGCGATCTCGATGAGAGCGGTCCCCTTCGCCCCGGCGGGCATGGACTCGGCCATGGCGAAGATGCCGGGGATGCAGGTCTCGTCGCCCAGGAAGAGGTGGTGTTCGACGCCAGCCGCCAGCGAGGTGCGACCGCGCGGCCCGTGCGCCTCGATGACCTCGCCGGCCCTGGCCAAGCGCGCCCAATCGCCGGCCGGGCTGGCGCCATGCAGCACGAAGTCGATATCGATCCGTCCCGTCGCCCGGTCAACGTCGCGGATCGTATAGTGCCGCCGCGCCGTCGACCCGTTGCGTTGCGGCAGGTGGATCACCAGGTCCTGGCCCGGCCGCCACGGTTCGGAGACCAGATCGAGCGCGGAAAAGCTCACGCGCAGCATCCTTGGCGTCACCTGGGTCTGGCCGGTCACCTTAAGGCTCCAGGATCGCATCGGCGGCCGGCCCATCACCGCGCCGAGGCCGAAAGGAAAGCCCGGCCGCCGGGGACGCTCGCTCACATCGCTCATTCTGTCATTCTCCAGATATATCGTATTGTTAGATATATCTGGACCGTATCCAAATCAAGAGCCTCGCGGTCAGGCCGCCCGCAGGCTGCGCACCAGCTCGCGGGCGTAGGGCGCGGCCGAGTCGAGATCGCGTAGGCAGATCGTCAGTTCACGGATCGCCCAGTCGTCATCGAGGTCGATGATGGCGATCGGCAGGGTCAGTGCGGCCCGCGTCGCCGTGGTCAGCGGCACCACGCCGATGCCGACGCCGGCGGCGACCAGGCGGCAGACGGCGTCGAAGCTGCGCAGCTGCACCCTCAGGCGCAGCATCTGGCCAAGCGGCGCGGCCCTGGCGGCCAGGAAGCGTTGCAGGGCGCTGGCCCGGTCGAGGCCGACGAAATCGAAGCCGAGCACATCGGCGAAGGCGACCGTGCGGCGATCAGCCAGGTCATGGCCGGCGCCGGTCACCACGACGAAGCGGTCGGAGCGGAACGGAAAGGTCTGCAGCCGGCCCATGTCCACCGTGCCGGCGACGATGCCGATATCGGCGACCCCCTCGGCGACTAGGCCGACGATCTCGTCCGACAGCCGCTCCTCCAGGTCGACCGTCACATTGGGGTGGGCGGCCAGGAAGTCGCTCAGCGCCTCGGGCAGGAATTCGGTGGAGGCGTTGGTATTGGCCAGCAGCCGGACATGGCCGGCCCCGCCGCCGGCATAGACGCCCAGATCCTCCCGCAGCCGAGCGCTCTGGGCCAGGATCAGCCGGGCGTGCTTCAGCAGGGTCGCGCCGGCCGCGGTCAGCGAAACCCCCCGGCGGCCACGCGTCAGCAGCGGCGCGCCGACCACGTCCTCCATGGCGCTCAGCCGGGTCGAGGCCGCCGCCAAGGCCAGGGCGCTGCGCTCGGCGCCGCGGGTGATGGTCCCGGCCTCGACGATGTCGGCGAACAGTTTCAGATCGACAAGATCGAACCGCATGCTTCGTCCTTCACGAAGGATAGAGGCTAAAACTACGTATTTATCACCGAGCGCCCAAGTGCAAATTCTCAGAATACGAAGATTGTCCGCCAGAGGGATCGCCGTGGCGACCTATGAGCTTGTCGATCACGCCTACGACGTCGTGGTGCTTGGCGCCGGCGGCTCGGGCCTGCGGGCTGCTCTTGGCTGCGCCGGGGCCGGCCTGAAAACCGCCTGCATCACCAAGGTCTTCCCCACCCGCTCGCACACCGTGGCCGCCCAGGGCGGCATCTCGGCGGCGTTGGGCAATATGAGCGCGGACGACTGGCGCTGGCACATGTACGACACCGTCAAAGGCGCCGACTGGCTGGGCGACCAGGACGCCATCGAATACCTGGTCAAGAACGCCCCGGCCGCCGTGCTGGAACTGGAGCATTGGGGCGTGCCCTTCACGCGCACCGAGGACGGCAAGATCTATCAGCGCGCCTTTGGCGGCATGACCCGGAACTATGGCGAGGCGCCGATCCAGCGCACCTGCGCCGCCGCCGACCGCACCGGCCACGCCATGCTGCACACCATGTACGGCCAGGCGCTGAAACACGACGTCGAGTTCTTCATCGAATATTTCGCCATCGACCTGATGATGGACGAGGGCGTCTGCCGAGGGCTGACCGCCTGGAAGCTGGACGACGGGACGCTCCATCGGTTCAGCGCCCAGCGGGTGATCCTGGCCACCGGCGGCTATGGCCGCATCTATTTGAGCACCACCAACGCCCATACCTGCACCGGCGACGGCGGCGGCATGGCCCTGCGCGCCGGCCTTCCCTTGCAGGACATGGAGTTCGTGCAGTTCCATCCCACCGGCATCTACGGCGCCGGCTGCCTGATCACCGAAGGCGCCCGCGGCGAGGGCGGCTATCTGACCAACTCCGCGGGCGAGCGGTTCATGGAGCGCTACGCCCCGACGGTGAAGGACCTCGCGCCGCGCGACATGGTCAGCCGCGCCATGACCATCGAGATCCGCGAGGGACGCGGCGTCGGTCCGAAGAAGGATCACATCTTCCTGCACCTGGACCATCTCGATCCCAA
>DASQSO010000029.1:0-2067 GCA_035642335.1 Caulobacteraceae bacterium | reverse complement strand
CGACGATCGCGACCATCGCGATCGCGATGGTGTCGAGCAGGTGCGAGGTGTGAACCACCATGCAGAAGGTGAGCAGCAAGGCCAGAGCCAGCCGCTCGGAGATACGTAGCCGCTCCCAGAAAACCAGGATCAGCACGGTCGCCACGACCGCATAGCCGGCGAACACGTCAGGCATGGCGAAGCCGGCGAAGAAGGGCAGGGTCGAGCCGAAGGCGACGGCGGCCTCGGCGGCGTAGGCGGTCCATGGCGGCGCGCGCGGGCAGGCGACGCGCCAGACCAGAAAAATCAGCCAGGCGCCAATGGCGGCCTGCAGCGCGGTCGTCAGCCACAGCGTGCCGATCTTCTGGGTGATGTAGAGCCAGGCGCCGAAAAACGGCGATCGCGCGCCGATCTCGGTGTGCGACATGTGGATGTCGGCCGCGAGCTGTTGGGCGTCGGCGATGTCCTGCGGATCGGTCGGCGGCGGGTCGGGTTTCCTGACCCCGATCGCCTGGGCCACGCCGATGACCAGTGTGCGGCCTTCGACATAGTAGTCGTCGGTGTCGGTGAACACGGACGGGTGTCCGTTGATCACCACCACAGCCATGATCATCAAGGTTCCCGCCAGGATGGGCAGGAGCGACGTCAGCCGACGCATCAAGACCTTTTCCACCTCAGCGCCGAAGCGCGAACACCGACGCCAGGAACCCCGCCGCCGCCAGCTGGATCGCTACGGCGACCGCCGTCAGCGACATGACCAGCACCCGCATCACGCCATTGTAGTGGATGGGACCGAAACCGGAACCCGCCCAATCGAACACCGCCCAGCCCGCGCCGAGCGCGCCTGCCAGGAATATGACCAGCGCGGCCCGCAAAATCGGCTCCAGACTGAGGCCAAGCAGGAACTTCTCGAACCGCCGCGCCGTCGGCAATACGCCCTCGAGCATCTGGTAGCGACGCGCCAGGGCGCCGAACACCACCAGTTGCACGCCGATGAGCACGGCGAAACAGGCCACGACCAGCGAGTGGATGTCGAGTTCGAGGCGCGGACTGACCCGCACCGCGCCGCGCGCCAACAGCGCCGATCCCGCCAGGCCGAGCAGGATGAGGCCGACGCCCGGATAGATGAACAGGAACCGCGGGCTGTGCAGCAAAAGGAACCGCAGATGCCGCCAGCCGTCGCGCCAGGTCTTCAGGTGCGGCGGCCGCGAGCGGCCGTCGGGCCTCAGCGTGGTCGGGGTCTCCTCGATGCGCCGGCCCCGCAGCGAGGCTTTGACGATCATCTCGCTGGCGAATTCCATGCCAGGGCTTTGCAGGCCGAGCTCCAGGATCGCCTGCCGCGAAAACCCGCGCAGCCCGCAATGGAAATCGCCGATCGGGATCGAGAAGAACAGCCGGCCGATGAAGGACAGCACCGGATTGCCCAGGTAGCGGTGCAGGAAGGGCATGGCGCCGGGCGCGATCCCGCCCTGGAACCGGTTGCCCATGACCAGGTCCGCGCCGGCGCGCAGATGGTCGACCATGCCGTCGAGGTTCTCGAAATCGTAGCTGTCGTCGGCGTCGCCCATGATCACGAAGCGTCCGCGCGCCGCCGCGATGCCGCCCATCAGCGCCGCGCCATAGCCCTTTTCCGGCACCGCGATGACCCGGGCGCCGGCGGCCTCGGCCAGGCCTTGCGACCCGTCGCTGGAGCCGTTGTCGGCGATCAGCACCTCGCCGGCGACGCCAGTCCGGCGCAGGTAGCCCAGGGCCTTGGCGACGCAGACCTCGATGGTCTCGGCCTCGTTCAGGCAGGGCATCAGGACGGTCAGCTCGAGCGACTCCGGCGCGACTACGGGCGCCGACAGAACCGGTTTACGCTTGAGCGCGGGCGGCGGCATGAGGTCTCCTGTTGCGCCGATGGTCCCGATGGTCGGGCGGCGCGGCGTTGTTTACGGTCGCTACGTCGAGTTCACCAGCTTCGTCAACGGCGCGGGGTGTCGCGGCGAGCGATGCGCGGCTTTCTATTGTGGACAGGACTTGGCGATCTCGGCCCACCAGGAGCGTCGCGATGCAGCTGTGTTTGACGTTGCTGGGCGGCGCGACGGC
>DASQSO010000028.1:0-3859 GCA_035642335.1 Caulobacteraceae bacterium | reverse complement strand
CGGCCCGAAGGTGACCCGGGCGACGTCGCCCAGCCGCACCACCGTGCCGTTATTGTTGGCGAGCACGATGATGTCGCGGAACTGCTGCAGCGAGGAAAACAGGGCGTCGCCGGTCACATTGGCGGTGAACACCTGGCCTTTGACGGCCGGGTCCGCACCCACCGAGCCGGCGGCGAACTGCGCGTTCTGGGTGCTGATGGCGCTAAGGACCTGGGTGGTCGAAATGCCGTAGCCCTGCAGCTTGTCCGGATCGAGCCAGATGCGCGCGGCGTACTCCGCGCCGAGGAGATTGGTGTTGCCCACGCCGGAGACGCGCCCGATCTCCGGCTGGATTTGCGAGGCGAGGATGTCGTTGAGGCGACCCGCATCGACGGCGGGATTGGTCGATCTGAGGGCGATGAACATCAGGATGTCGGGGCTGGCCTTGGCCACCACCACGCCCTGCTGAGTGACCTGGGGCGGCAGCAGCGGCTGGGCCAGGGCGACCTTGTTCTGCACCTGGACCTCGGCGATGTCCGGATTGGTCCCGGTGGCGAAGCTCAGCGTGATCGTGGTCGTGCCGTTGGCGTTCGAGGCCGAGCTGAAATACAGCAGATTATCGATGCCGGTGAGCTGCTGTTCGATCACCTGGGTGACCGTCGACTCCATGGTCGCGGCGTCGGCCCCCGGATAGGTCGCCGTCACCGTGACTTGCGGCGGCGCGATGTCCGGATAGGACGCGACGCCCAACTGCGTGATCGCCAGGACGCCGAGCAGGGACAGCAGCAGGGCGATCGCCCAGGCGAAGACCGGACGGTCGATGAAAAAGCTGGGCATGCCGCCGTGACCCTACTGTTCGCCGCCGGCGGTCGGGGCCCGCCACGGGCTGGCCTTGGCCTTGCCGCCCTCCTGCGCGCCCTGCAGGCCGGTGACGATCACCTGATCGCCGTTGGCGAGGCCGCTGGTGACGATCCAGTCGGCCCCCTGGCTGTCGACCGCGTCGACGTCCTTGCGCACGATCTTGCCGGTCCGGTCCACCGTCAGCAGATAGGCGCCGATGGGGTCGCGCTGGAGCGCCTGCTGGGGGATCAGGAAGACGTTGTTCCGCTGGCCAAGATTGACCGTCATGGTCACGTACATGCCGGGCGACAGTTCGCGCCGCGGGTTGGGAACCAGGGCCCGAAGATTGACCGCGCCGGTGGTGGGGTTCACGACCACGTCGGAAAAGTCCAGGATCGCCAACTGGTCGTAGGCCGCGCCGTTGGGCAGGACGATCCGGGCGGTGATCCTGTTCTGCCGGGCGAGCGCGACGGCGCCGTTCTTCTGGGCCTGCCGCATGGTCACCAGATCGGCCGCGCTGATGGTGAAGTTCACATATAGCGGATCGATCTTTTCGACCGTGGTCAGCAAGGTGCCGCCCGCGCCGGCGTCGCTGGCCCCGCTGCCGACGATGGCGCCGACCGTGACCTGCTGCTGGTCGGCGACGCCGTCGATCGGCGATGTCACCTTGGTGTAGCCGAGGTTGACGCGGGCGCTGTCCACGGCGGCCTGATCGGCCGCGACCTTGCCTGCGAAGCTGCGTTCGGCGGCGTCGGCGTCGTCCACGTTCTGCTGTGACACGAAGCCGGTGGGCAGGAGCTTGTGATTGCGCTCGGCGGTGATGCGGTCGTCGGCATAGGTGGCTCGATCCGCCGCCAGCGCGCCGAGGGCCTGGTTGAGCTGGGCCTGGTAGAAGGCCGGGTCGATCTCGAACAGCAGCTGTCCGCGCTTGACCTGCTCGCCTTCGGTGTAGACGCGCTTGAGCAGCACGCCGGAGACGCGAGCCGTCACATTGGCGCTCAGATAGGATGAGAGGCGACCGACCAGCGCTCTTTCGAGCGGAACGGTCCGCGCCTGGGCGTCCACGACGCCGACCGCGGATGGCGGGGGTGGGGGAGGGGGCTTCTTGCCGCAGCCGGCCAGGGCGGCGAGGCCGATGCAGAACAGGAACGCGCGCGGCGAGGACAGCTTCATGGGGGCGCCACTCCAGCTTGAGCCGATGGATGGGAGGCGCCGGCCGGCGGCGCGCCGGACGCCGCCACGCCCTTGAGGTCGCCCGACTGCCAGCCTCCGCCGAGATTCTCGACCAGCGTGACGCTGCTCTGCGCCAACAGCGACTGGGTATCCTTCAGGTTCTGCTCGGCCTGCAGCAGGGTGAGCTGCTGCGTCAGCTCGTTGGCTCCGCTCGCCGAGCCGACGAGAACCGCCTGGTGCTGGGCGGAGAACAACTGCTGGTTGCGATCCTGGATGTCCGCGAACGCCCGCGCCTGCTGCTGAAGATGGTTGTACGAAGACAGGCTGTTCTCGACATCCTGGAACGCCGTCAGCACGGTTCCGCGATAGGTGGCCACGTCTTCGTCATAGGTAGCCCGCGCCTCGCGGACCGCCGCCGTGCGCGCGCCGCCATCGAAGATCGTTTCGGAAAGGCTGGGGCCGAGGGTCCAGAACTGGCTCGGCAGTTTGAACAACTGCCCGAGCGTGGAGCTCTCGAAGCCGCCTTCCACCGAAAGATTGAGGGCCGGATAGAACGCCGCCACGGCTACGCCGATCTTGGCGTTCGCCGCCGCGGCCGTACGCTCGGCGACGACCACGTCGGGCCGCCTTTCGAGCAGTTGCGAGGGCAACACCAGAGGCGCTGGCGGGGTGGAGAAGACATAGTCCGGCAGCGGCGCCAGGGAGAAATCGGCCGGCGGCACGCCGATCAGCACCGCGATCGCATGCTCGTCCTGCTCTCGCGCCGTCAGAGTGGTCTGCAGATCGGCCACCACGGTCTCAAGGGTGTCCTGCGCCGTCAGTACGTTGTTGTTCGACGCTGTGCCCTGCCCGTAGGCGGCGCGCGTCGCGTCCAGAAGGACCGCATCGATTTTCTGTTGCTGTTTGAGCAGGTCGATGTCGATGTCGGCCTGGCGCAACTCGAAATAGTCGATCGCCACCGAGGCCACGATCGACAGGCGCTCGCCGGCGAGCTGCGCGTCGGTGGCCTGGGCGCTTTCCTTGCTGGATTCGATCTGACGCCGGATCTGGCCCCAGAGGTCGGGCTGCCAACTCACCGCCCCGTTTGCATTATAGATATTGATCGCTCCCCCGCGTGCGATCGTCGTGCCGGTGACGGGAACGTTCGCCCCCCCCGCAACGTGCGTCAGGGCGAGATTCGCCGTGACGGTGGGATAGAGCTTGGCGGTGTCGGCGGTGACCGTGGCCCTGGCCAGCCGGTAGGCGGCTTCGGCGACGACGATCGATTGATTGGCCTTGAGCGCCCGATCCACCAGGTGCGACAGCGCGTCGTCGCGATAGGCGAGCCACCATGTGCTCGACAGCGCCGCTTGCGGGTCGGGGCGCGCCCGCCGCCAGTCGGCGGCTTCCTTGAAGCCGGTGGGAACCTGCACGACCGGCCTGCGGTAGTTGGGGCCGACGGCGCAGCCCGCGACGCATAGCGCGCCTCCGACCACAACCGCGATCCATCCCTTCAATCTAAGCGGCCAGGGCGGGTTTTCCTCCGCGGGGACCCACCACCCATACTGTGCCTGACTCACGAGATGGTCGATCCTTGAGACTGGGACGCGCTCAAACTGCAAGCGACGCGCCCGGGCCCCTGATTAGGTGTTAATTCACCCCATGGCTAGGCGGCGGGCGCCCGAAGTCGAACAAGGTTTCTGAATGGGGGGGCCATGAAATCTGATCGGCGTTCGCGTTTTTCATCCCCCCTCGATGGGGGTTCATCCGCCGCCAAACCTGACGGCTTTCGGAGGTCAGGCGATTGGAGCGCCTGTCACCGCAAATCAGATGTCCGGCTGGATCGGCAGGTCCGTTTGCCGCAGGAGCCTGTCGAGGGTGAGGAGCG
>DASQSO010000027.1:0-2208 GCA_035642335.1 Caulobacteraceae bacterium | reverse complement strand
GGCTGGACCCGGCTCTATGTCGAGGCGGTGCGTGGCGATGGCGAACGGGTATGGATGCAGCCGGCCGCCTCCGAGGTCGAGGCCGACCTCGACGCCTATGTCGAGCGCAGCCGCCGCATCGACCCCGACCTCTGGGTGGTGGAGATCGACGACGTCAAGGGCCGCCACTTCCTTACCGAGCCGGTCGAGGGCGAAAGTCGAGCCGGATAGGGGTGGGGGATGATGACAGCGCCGGCCGTCCGGGCTATCCCCGCGCCCCCATGAACGCCCTCACACCCGCCGCCGAAGCCGCGCGCCGCCGCACCTTCGCGATCATCTCGCACCCGGATGCCGGCAAGACCACGCTGACGGAGAACCTGCTCTTGGCCGGCGGGGCGATCCGCGCCGCCGGCGCCGTGCGTGCGCGCGGCGAACAGCGCCGCACCCGCTCCGACTGGATGAAGATCGAGCGCGAGCGCGGCATCTCGGTGTCGGCCAGCGCCATGACCTTCGACCACGCCGGCCTGATGTACAACCTCCTGGACACGCCGGGCCACGAGGACTTCTCGGAAGACACCTATCGCACGCTGACCGCCGCCGACGCCGCGGTGATGGTGCTGGACGCCGCCAAGGGCATCGAGCCGCAGACCCTGAAGCTGTTCGAGGTCTGCCGCCTGCGCGACATCCCGATCATCACCTTCATCAACAAGATGGACCGCGAGGCGCTGGACCCGTTCGAACTGCTCGACGAGATCGCCTCCAAGCTGGCCCTGGATCCCGCGCCGCTCTACTGGCCGGCCGGGTCCGGCGGCCGGTTCAGGGGCGTGCTGGAGCTGCGCAGCAACAAGTTCCTGCCCTTCTCCAAGGGTGGCGACCAGCCGGCGCCGGTGGCCTTCAGGTCCAACGCCATCTCGGTCTGCCTAGATCCCGACGAACAGGGCGAGGTGGAGGAGGGGGCCATGCTGGTGCAGGAGGCGGCCAAGCCGTTCGATCCGCGGGCCTTCCTCGAGGGCCACATGACCCCGATCTTCTTCGGCTCGGCCCTGCGCCGTTTCGGCGTGCGGCAGCTCTTGGAAGGCCTCGGCGCCTACGCGCCGCCGCCGAAGGCGGTGAAGGCCGAGCGGGGAGATGAGGAGACCCACGTCGCGCCGGGCGATGCGGAGGTGTCCGGCTTCATCTTCAAGGTCCAGGCCAATATGGACCCCAACCACCGCGACCGGGTCGCTTTCTTGCGGCTCTGCTCAGGCGAGTTCAAACGCGGCATGAAGCTGAAGGTGCAGAACACCGGCCGGCAGATATCCGTCAATGCGCCGATCATGTTCTTCGCCTCCGACCGCGAACTGGCCGAGGACGCCTTCGCCGGCGACGTCATCGGCATTCCCAACCATGGCGTGCTGCGCGTCGGCGACAGCCTCTCGGAGACCGGCCGCCTGCGCTTCGCCGGCCTGCCCAACTTCGCCCCGGAAATCCTGCGCCGCGTGCGGGTCAAGGATCCGCTCAAGGCCAAGCACCTGAAAAAGGCGCTGGAAAGCCTGGCCGAGGAGGGGGTCACCCAGCTTTTCCGCCCGATCATCGGCGCGGACTTCATCGTCGGCGCCGTCGGCCAGCTGCAGTTCGAGGTGATGGCCGACCGGCTGGGCGGCGAATACGACCTGGATGTCGAATTCGAGCCGGCGCCCTTCGCCGAGGCCCGCTGGCTCGGCGGCGCGCCGGCCGACATCGAGGCCTTTTCCAGCACGCACCGCACCGCCATGGCCGCCGATCTCGATGGCCAGCCGGTCTTCCTGGCCAAGTCCGCCTGGGAGATCGGCTACGTCACCGAACGCTTCCCGAAGATCGAATTCCTGCGCACCAAGGAGCGGGGCTAGGCCTCGCGATCGCGGCGATGGCGACGGCCCACCTGATCCACGGCTATCTCGGCGCCGGCAAGACCAGCTTCGCCAAACGGCTGGAGCGCGACCTGCCGTCGGTGCGGTTTTCCCACGACGAATGGATGGCGCGCCTGTTCGGCGAGGACTCGGCCGCCGAACTGTTCCAGGAGCGGCGCGAGCGGGTCTGGGACCTGATAGCGACCCAATGGGCGCGCTGCCTAGAACTGGGGCTGGATGTGGTGCTGGACCTGGGATTCTGGGCCCGAGCGGAGCGTGACGCGGTGCGAACCCAGGTCGCGGCCCTCGGCGCCGACTGCCGGCTCTACGAGCTGACCTGCCCGGAGAGCGAAGCCTGGAC
>DASQSO010000026.1:0-6455 GCA_035642335.1 Caulobacteraceae bacterium | reverse complement strand
ATCGAGCGCGACCGACTTCTTGGCCTTGTTCAGCCCTTCCCAGTAGAAACTCGCCCCGCCAGGCGCCAGCGGCCAGCGGTTATAGTCCGGGCCGCCGCCGATCTGGTCGAAGCGGATCACCTCGGCGCCCAGCTGGGCCATGTAGAGGGCGCAGGTCGGCCCGGCGACGAACGAGGCCCCCTCGACGACGACGAGGTCCTTCAGGATGTCGTACACGGGGCGGCGGTCTCCTAACCCAGCCGACGGCGATAGAGGGCGTTCAACCGTTCCCAGTGCCGCTCGGCCGCGTCCTTGTCATAGGCGGCGCGCCGCGGGAAGGCGAAGCCATGCTCGACGCCGGGGTAGAGCTCGACCTCGGCGTTGATCGCGCCGGCAGCCAGGGATTTTGTCAAGGCCTCGACCGTCTCCGGCGGCGCCCAGCGGTCGGTCTCGGCGCAACCGAAATAGAGCTCGCCCCGTGCCTGGCGCGCCATCAGGTGCGGGCTGTTGTCCCGGTCGGTGACCAGGAAGGTGCCGTACATGGACGCGGCCGCGGCGAACCGGTCCGGAAAATTGGCCGCGGCGTTGACGGAGAACTGGCCGCTCATGCAATAGCCGACGGCGCCCATGGGTCCCCGGCTCGCCGCCGCATCCCGGTCGACGAAGTCCAGCAGCGCCTGGGTGTCTGACATCACCATGTCGATGGTCAGGCCATTCATCAGCTCCATCATCCGCTCCCGGACGGAAGCGTCGCCCAGCGGCCCGATCTCCATGACCCCGGCGCGGTAGTAGAGATTGGGCAGGATCACGTAATAGCCGCCGGTCGCAAAACGCCGCGCCATGTCGCGCAGCTCCTCGCGGATCGCCGGCGCATCCATGAAGAAGAAGATCACCGGATGCGGTCCGTCCCTCTCCGGATGAACGATGAAGGTGGTGGTGGCGCCATGCGGCGTTTGAATGTCGAGCTGGCGTTCGATCACGGCTGTCCGTCTCCCTGGGATTTTCGTGCTGAATAGAGCTCTGGGCGCCGCTTAGCCAGGGCGGACGGGCGCCCCTTCATACAATCAAGGGGTTGCCGCACCCTTCAGGAGCATGGCTAACGCGCGGTGAACCCTCTCCCCCGCCCTTTGCGGGGGAGAGGGCAGGGTGAGAGGGCCGCGCCGCCGCCGCTATCTCACCGGCAAACGCTCGTGCCTGCAAAGAGCCCCTCACCCTGCCCTCTCCCCGCTGGCGCGGGGCGAGGATTCTTCTATTCCGCCGCCGCCCGCGGCGCTTCTTCGGGCCGCCAGCGCAGTTTCGGCTTCCTCGCGGCCTGGGTCTCATCGAGCCGGCGCAGCGGCGCGTGGAACGGCGCGCCCTTGAAACGTTCGGCGTCACCGGCCTTGGCGGCCGCGGCCAGGGCCAAGACCGCGTCGCAGAAGCGGTCGATCTCGGCCTTGGGCTCGGTCTCGGTAGGCTCGATCAGCATGGCCCCGTGCACGACCAGAGGGAAATACATGGTCATGGGATGAAAGCCCTCGTCGATCAGGGCCTTGGCGAAGTCCAGCGTGGCGACGCCGGTCCCGTCCAACCATTCGTCGTCGAACAGGGCTTCGTGCATGCAATAGCCGCCGAAGGGCGCGGTCAGGACCGCCCCAAGCCGCGCCTTGACATAGTTGGCGTTGAGCACCGCATCCTCGGCGACCTGGGCGAGGCCGTCGGCGCCATGGCTCATCATGTAGGCCAGGGCGCGCACATACATGCCCATCTGGCCGTGGAAGGCCGAGAGCCGGCCGAAGCTGGCCGAGCCTTGCGGCGCGTGGTCGGCCAGGGTGAAGCCATCCAGGCCGTGAGTCACCCAGGGGGTCGGCGCATAGGGCGCCAAGGCTTCGCTCAACACCACCGGACCGGCGCCGGGTCCGCCGCCGCCGTGCGGCGTGGAGAAGGTCTTGTGCAGATTGATATGCATGGCATCGACGCCAAGGTCAGCCGGCCGCACCTTGCCGACGATGGCGTTGAAATTGGCCCCGTCGCAATAGAGGTAGGCGCCCGCGGCGTGGGTCTTGGCGGCGATCTCGATCATGTCGCGCTCGAACAGGCCGCAGGTATTGGGGTTGGTCAGCATGACCGCGGCCACGTCCGCTCCGAGCCTGGCGGCGAGATCGGCCAGGTCGACCCGTCCGTCCGCCGTCTGGGCGATCTCCTCGACCGCATAGCCGACGAAGGCGGCGGTCGCCGGGTTGGTGCCGTGGGCGGAGGTCGGAACCAGCACCCGCTTCCTCGCATCGCCCCTGGCCTCGTGAGCGGCGCGGATAGCCAAAAGGCCGCAAAGCTCGCCGTGGGCGCCGGCCTTGGGCGACAGGGCCACCGCGGGCATGCCGGTCAGGGTCTTCAGCCAGTGGGCCAGGGCGTCCATCAGCGCCAACGCGCCCTGGACTGTCGATTGAGGCTGCAAGGGGTGGATGTCGGCGAAGCCCGGCAGGCGCGCCAGCTTCTCGTTCAGGCGCGGGTTGTGCTTCATGGTGCAGGAGCCGAGCGGATAGATGGCCAGGTCGATGGCGTGGTTCTGCTGGCTCAGGCGCACATAGTGGCGGAGCGTTTCGGGCTCGGAGAGGCCCGGTAGCCCGATGGGCGCGGCGCGCGCCAGGTCGCCCAGATCAGAGGCGTCGAGATCGGGCGCCGGCAGATCGACGCCGGTCTTGTCCCAGCCGCCCAGCTCGAAAATCAGCGGCTCGTGCTGCAGGAGGCCGCGAGCGCCGGTGAGTGTCTGAGGGATGCTGTCCGCGATCGCCTCGGCGCGGGTCGGCCGCCCGATGGTTTGCAGGGTCATGCGAGGACTCCGGAAAGTTCCTTGGCCAGGGCGGCAACGTCGGCGTCGGTGGTCAGTTCGGTGGCGGCCAGCAAAAGCACGCCGTCGAGACCAGCCTCTGGTGAAAGGCGCGAGACCGGTACGCCGGCAAGGATGCCGAGGCCGGCCAGGGCCTCGACCACCTCGGCGGCGGGCTTCGGCAGGCGCACGGCGATCTCGTTGAAGAAGCGCGGGGTCAGCACCTCGACGCCTTCGATGGCCGATAGCGCCATCGCCAGCTTGCGCGCCTGGGCGTGATTGAGCGCCGCCAGCTGGCGCAGGCCAGTCTCGCCCAGCATGGTCATGTGGATTGTAAAGGCCAGCGCACAGAGGCCGGAATTTGTGCAGATATTCGATGTCGCCTTGTCACGGCGAATGTGCTGCTCGCGGGTGGACAGGGTGAGCACGAAACCGCGCCTGCCCTCCGCGTCCACGGTCTCGCCGCAGAGCCGGCCGGGCGCCTGGCGGATGAAGCGCTCGCGGGTGGCGAAAAGGCCCACATAGGGGCCGCCAAAGCTCAGCGCATTGCCGATAGACTGGCCTTCCGCCGCCACGATATCGGCGCCCATCTCGCCCGGTGATTTGAGCAGGCCGAGCGAGACGGCCTCGGTGACCACCACGATCATCAGCGCCCCGGCGGCATGGGCGGCCTCGGCGATGCCGGTCAGGTCCGAGGCGGTTCCGAACACGTTCGGAGTCTGCACCACCACGCAGGAGGTCTCGGCGTCGATGGCGGCGATGATTTCGGCCTCGCCGTCGACGGCCGCCGGCTGGCGCGCCACATCGACCCCGGCCACGTGGGCCAGGGTGGCGATGGAGTCCGCGTACTGAGGATGCAGGCCGCCGGACAGCACCGCTTTCGGCCGCCGGGTGATGCGGTGGGCCATCATCACCGCCTCGGCCGCCGCGGTCGAGCCGTCGTACATGGAGGCGTTGGCGACCTCCATGCCGGTCAGGGCCGCGACCTGGCTCTGGAACTCGAACAGGGCCTGCAAGGTCCCCTGGGCGATCTCCGGCTGGTACGGCGTATAGGAAGTAAGAAATTCAGAGCGCTGGATCAGATGGTCGACGCTTGACGGCACGTGGTGGCGATAGGCACCGGCGCCGCAGAAGAACGGCCCTTGTGCGCCGCCGCGGTTCTTCGCCGCCAGGCCGGTCAGGGCCCGCTCCACCTCGATCTCGCCCATGTGCATGGGCAGGTCGACGGGCGCGGACAATCGCGCGCCTTGCGGCACGTCCGTAAACAGAGCGCCGATGTCAGGCGCGCCGACCACGGCCAGCATGGCGGAGCGATCGTCGGGGGTGAGCGGCAGGTAGCGCATTGCGGTCAGAGGGTCTCCAGGAAGGCGTCGTACTGGCGGCGGTCCATCAGCGCGTCGACCGCGCCGGGATCGGACAGTTTCAGCTGGGTGAACCAGCCGGCGGCTTCCGGCTCGGCATTGACGGTTTCCGGCTCGCCGGTCAGCACGTCGTTGACCGCGACCACCTCGCCGCCGAGCGGCGCGTAGACGTCGGAGGCGGCCTTGACGCTCTCGACCACGGCCAGGTTATCGCCGACCTTCACCGTCTTGCCGACCTCGGGTAGCTCGACGAACACCACGTCGCCCAGCTGTTCGGCGGCATAGGCGGTGACGCCGATGGTGGCGACGTCGCCGGCGACCTCGACCCATTCGTGATCCTTGGTGAAACGCATTCGGATGGGTCCTCTTTCAGACTTTGCGGACGTAGCGGTGGGAAACGAAGGGCAGGGCCGCGACCTCGGCGGCCCGCGGCTTGCCGCGGACGATGACCTTGAGCGCGGTTCCGGGCTCCGCGAGTGTCGGCGGGACGAAACCCATGGCGATCGGCGCACCGAGCGACGGCGAAAAGCCGCCACTGGTGACGCGGCCGACCACTTCGCCGTCGGCGGTGGCGATCTCCGCGCCCTCGCGCGCGGGGGCGCCTTCCAGCACCCTCAAGCCCACGCGGACGCGCCTCAGCTCCCCGGCCAGCTCGCGCGCCGTCCGCTCGGCGCCGCGCAAGGCCCCAGCCTTCAGCCGCGGCTTGGCGATGGCGAAGCTGAGGTTGCCTTCGACGCCGGAGGTGGTCTCGTCGATGTCGTGGCCGTGCAGCGGCAGGCCGGCCTCGAGCCTGAGCGAATCCCGCGCGCCGAGGCCGACGGGCCGCACGCGGCTGTCGGCCATCAGCTGCTCCCAGAACCCAACGCAAGCCGGGGCTCGGATCAGGATCTCGAACCCGTCCTCGCCGGTATAGCCGGAACGGGCGACGACACAGCCTTCGCCGGCATGGTCGATGCGGCGGTGGGTCATGAAGGTGAGTTCGGCGGCTTCCGGGAAAAATCCCGCCACCACCGCCGCGGCCTCGGGTCCCTGCACGGCGATCAGCGCCCGGTCATCGGCGCGGGCCAGCGTGGCGAGCCCACTCGCTGCCCGCTGGATAAGCGCGAAATCGTTCTCCTTCGCGCCGGCGTTGACGACGATATAGAGCATGCCCTGGCGGCTCGGCCAGACGGGGCGGCCAATCATCAGGTCGTCGATGATGCCGCCGTCCTCGTTGAGCAACAAGGTGTAGCGGATCTGGCCTGGCTTTAAGGACGCGATGTCGCCGCTGATCAGCGGCTCGATCACGGCGGCGATGGCGCGGTGATCGGCGTCGCCGTCGCAGGACTTTTCGTTCAGGGTCAGGAAGGCTGGCCCCATGTGCGAGACGTCAAAAGCGCCGGCGTGTTCGCGGGTCCACAGATGCTCTTTCAGCACCCCGTCCCGGTACTGCACCGGCATCTCATAGCCGCCGAACTCGACCAGCCGCGCGCCGGCGGCGACGTGGGCCTCGGTGAGCGGGGTGCGCTTGAGCGGCTGGGACAAGAACGGACTCCGGCGGGCGTGCTGAGGCGAAAACGCCGCCTCGTGGTCACGCCCCCGCTGTCCTTCGCGCCTGAGAGATTTCAGACCGCCGCCCAAAACAGAAATGGGTGCCGGCCCTTGCTCCTTCGGCGAGCCCTCCGGTCAAGAGGACTGCTTTCCAGCGTTCTATAGGCTCGCGCGGTCCTTTTGCCTGAGCGTTTCCGGGGCGGTTGCGCCTTCGGCGCCGAGCTCGATCGACTCGGCCTCTCCCGCGAGAGCTGAACGCTAGGTGGCCTGGGAGGCGCCGAGAGTCAATGTTTCAGGCCCTCGCCCCCGCGCTTTGCGGGGAAAGGGTTGGGTGAGGGGGCCAGTCGCGTCGGCGTGCAAGCCGCGCATTCCGACAAGACATTGGCGGGCACTGCGGTTTACGATCGGCGAGCGGGGGGCTTTCCATGTCGGACACGAAAACCAGCGAAATCGCCGATGGCGTCTATCGCTTCTCGACCACGGTGGCCGGGGCTGGTCCGGAGCCCTTCACCTTCAATCAATTCCTGATCCAGGCCGATGAGCCGATGCTGTTCCATTTGGGTCAGCGGGGCCTGTTCGCGTCGATTTCGGAGGCCGTCGCGCGCGTGACTCGGCTGGAGCGCATCCGCTATCTCAGTTTTGGGCATGTGGAAGCGGACGAATGCGGGTCCATGAATCAGTGGCTGGCGGCGGCTCCGAAAGCTCAGCTGGTGCACGGCCAGACCGCCTGCATGACCTCGTTGAACGACCTGGCCGATCGGGCGCCGCGCCCGCTGGCC
>DASQSO010000025.1:0-5394 GCA_035642335.1 Caulobacteraceae bacterium | reverse complement strand
GAGACCACAACGCCCCCGGGCTGATCCTGCGCCGCTTCCAGCGCCGCCTCGGCCGCCGTCGTGATCTTGCCCTCGTCGACCAGCCAGATGAGGGCGCAGGTATCCAGAAGGATGGGTGGGCTCATCGCCCGTCAGCGTCCCAGGTCGCGCCGCTGGGCGAAGCCAGATCGACGCCGTCGGCCACGCGGACCGTGCCGCCCAGCGCATGGCGAAGTTTGGCCAACAGGCCCTCGTCTATCGGCTTGTCGCCGCGCGACACTGGGCTGACGGGTGCGGGACGATCGGCCGGCCGATCCGCCGCGCGCCGGAACACCAGTCGTTGAGCGGCCATGTCCACGCGTTCTGTCTTGTAGCCGGCTTCGAGCCACGCCAGCGTGATGACGCTGTTCGACGGATTGTTGCTCCACCAGGCGCGGTGATTGAAGGCGGCCGGCGGCAACCTAGCCCCGATCACCTGTTCGATCTCGGAAAATTTCATGGGCACCTCGCTCGTGGCGCGGCCGACGAGGAAATTTTTCAAAGGCTCGTATTTAGTCATGGTATCTCCGCGCCCGATGAAAGGATAACCCGACACGGTGTGTGTTTATTGTCAATCCAGAAATAGTAACTGTAACTGTCAGGGCGCCAGCCGGTAACCGCCGGTCTCGGTCAGCAGCAGCTTGGCGCTCTGAGCGTCGGGTTCGATCTTCTGGCGCAGGCGATAGACGTGGGTCTCAAGCGTGTGGGTGGTGACGCCGGCGTTGTAGCCCCAGACCTCGGTCAGCAGCTCCTCGCGCGATACCGGCTTTTCGCCGGCGCGGTAGAGGTATTTCAGGATGCTGGTTTCTTTCTCGGTCAGGCGGACCTTGCGCGCCTTCTCATCGATCAGCAGCTTGGCGGCGGGGCGAAACTCGTAAGGGCCGATGCGGAACACCGCGTCCTCGGACTGCTCGTGGCTGCGCAGCTGGGCGCGGACGTGGGCCAGAAGCACGCCGACGCGGAAGGGCTTGGTGACGTAGGCGTTGGCGCCGGCGTCCAGGCCCTCGATGGTGTCGGCGTCGCTGGCCGCGGCGGTTAGCATGATCACCGGCGCATTGACCCCGGCCATCTTCAGCCGGCGGCAGACCTCGCGCCCGTCCAGGTCGGGCAGGTTGACGTCCAGCACGATCAGATCCGGCTTCCGCGCGACGGCCGCCGCCAGGCCCTCTTCTCCAGTCCCCGCCTCCTCGGTGTCGAACTCCTCACGCAGCTGCTCGGCCAAGTCGCCGCGCAGATCGGGTTCATCATCGACGATCAGGATGGTTTTACGTTGCGCCATAGGCGGAACATGGCCCCGCGAACCCAGGCCGTAAAGCCGCACTCACGACGAAACCGGCGCCCGCGCCCCGAACAGGGCCTGGCCGACGCGCACCGAAGTGGCGCCGAAGCGGATGGCGGTCTCGAAGTCGGCGCTCATGCCCATGGATAGCTTCTCAAGCCCATTGCGCCGAGCGATCTTGGCGAGCAGGGCGAAGTGCATGGCCGGCTCCTCATCCGCCGGCGGCACGCCCATCAGGCCGTCGATCTCGAGGCCATACTCGCCCCGACAGGCGGCGATGAAGGCGTCGGCTTCGCTGGGCGTCACCCCGGCCTTCTGCGGTTCCTCACCGGTGTTCACCTCGACATAGAGGCGCGGCGCGGCGCCGCGTTTCTGGATTTCGTCCGCCAGGCCGCGCGCCAGCTTCGGGCGATCGACGGTTTCGATCACGTCAAACAGACCGAGCGCATCGCGCACCTTGTTGGTCTGCAGCGGACCGATCAGGCGAAGTTCCAGCCCCTCGCGGCGCCCGGCCCAGCGTGTTTGCGCCTCCTGGACCCGGTTTTCCCCGAAACGGCTTTGGCCGGCGGCCAGGATCGGCTCTATGTTTTCCCAGGCTTGAGTCTTGGTCGCCGCGACCAGGACGACATCGGCCGGATCGCGGCCGGCGGCGCGTACGGCGGCGGCCATCCGGTCGCGCACGGCTTGCAGGGGCGGCGGGACGGGAGCGGTCATTGGGGGATGCGGCCGTGCAGGTTCTGGCGAGGACGGCCGCGAAGCTAGGCCGCGCCGCCCGCGCGCGATACCCCTCAGGCCGCCGCCTCCCCGATCTGTTTTTCCTCACCGAGCCGATGCGCACGCCCGATCCGGCGCTGGCGATAGCGCAGCTCCCAGCCGGGAGCGCGGTGATCTATCGCGCGTATGGCTCCCCGGGCGCCGAGGCTGAAGGCCTCGCGCTGCTCAACCTGGCGCGGGCGCGGCGGCTGATCTTCCTGGTCGGCGCCGACTCTAGACTGGCCGCCCGCCTGGGCGCCGACGGCGTTCATCTGCCAGAGCGGCTGATGCGGCTCGGCCCCCGACTGCGCCAGTCTCACCCGGCCTGGCTGATCACCGCCGCCGCCCATAGTCCGCGCGCGACCGCGATGGCCGCGCGGATGAGGTTGGACGCGGCTCTAGTATCGACGGTCTTCGCCTCGGCGAGCGTGTCGGCGGGCAGGCCGCTCGGCCCGCTACGGTTCGCGCAACGGGCTCGCCAGGCTCGCCTGCCGGTCATCGCACTCGGCGGCATCGACGCCCGCACCGCCGGGCGGCTCACTGGCTCCGGCGCGGCCGGATTGGCGGCGATCGGCGGGCTGACGGGAGAGCGGCCGACGTGACCAACCCTCTTGAGGCCCCGCTGACCTGGATTCTAGCCCACGCCGGCCTGCTCGCCGCCCAGCCAAGGACGATCGGGTCAGCGGCGCGGCTAAAGGCCGGTCTAGAACTTGAAGTTGGTCTCGAACCGCACCCGGGGCGCCTGGGTCTGCGGCAGGTTGAAACGGTCCGGCACCGCCGGCGCATCGCCAAGAGAAACCGCGCCGCCGATACGCAAAGACGGCGTCAGGCGATAATAGGCCCCCGCCTGCACGTCGCGGAATTGCATGTCACGGCCGACCGGCTGGCTCAAGTCCAGCTTCAGGATGATGCGGTTCTTTTTGTCCGCGCTGAATTCCAGCGCGTGGTGCACGGGCTGCGGGCCCCACTGGCCTTGGTCTAGCGTCAAGCCGGTCAGGTTGTCGGTGACAAGAATGGTCTGGCCGCGCACCGACTGCGCACGCACCGCGCCCGCCGCCCCGATCAGGACGAGCGTCGCGGTCACCGCAGTGATGAAGCGAGCCCCAGTCATCGTCCGATAATCAGCCTGAAATGCCCCAGCTCCGGCGTCTGACAAGGTGTCTAACGTCGCAGCCCTGGCGGGTGATTAAAGCCTTGAAACATTCCGGGTCAATCCGTGACCGGCTTTCCGGCGTCCTTAGGTCGCGGTCTGTGGCTGGAAGGCCACGCGATTCCTGTTGGGCGCGTGAAGCTGCATGTTATAGAGCGGCCGGGGCGTACGGGCGAAGCGACGTTGTTGAACGCCTTTGCCGGAACGATTGGAGCGATGAACGATGGTGTCGATGCGTAAGGTCCCCGTGATCGCCTTGGCTGTGGGCGCCATGGCGCTGACGGCTTGCGCCCATCGGGACAGCGGCGCGCAGGCTTATCAAACCCCCGGGTTCCACCCGTTCGGCGGCGGCCGGCCCAAGCCCGGTCCCGTGGCGCCGATCGGGGTTAACGGCTATCTGTGGCGGGCCTCGTTGGACACCCTGGCCTTCATGCCGCTGGCCTCGGCCGACCCTTACGGCGGCGTGATCCTGACCGACTGGTATGTGAATCCGGAAAAGCCCGATGAGCGGTTCAAATGCACCGTCTACATCCTGGACACCCGCCTGCGCGCCGACGGGCTGAATGTGACGGTGTTCAAGCAGGTCCGCGACGCGACCGGCGCCTGGGCCGATTCTCCGGCCTCCGACCAGACGTCGGTGGACATTGAAAACGCCATCCTTACCCGCGCCCGCCAGCTCAGGCTGTCGAACGTCAACGGGTAGAGTCAGGCCGGCATGGCCCGCTACAATCCGAAGGAAGCCGAGCCGAAATGGCAGGCGGCCTGGCAGGCCGCCGGCGTTTTTCTGGCGTCTGAGCCGGCGGACGCTGCCGGGCGGCCAAAATACTACGTCCTGGAGATGTTCCCCTATCCCTCAGGGTCGCTGCACATGGGCCATGTGCGCAACTACACGCTGGGCGACGTGGTCGCCCGGTTCAAGTGGGCGCGCGGCTTCAACGTATTGCACCCCATGGGATGGGACGGTTTTGGCCTGCCCGCCGAGAACGCCGCCATGGCCAGCGGCATCGATCCGAGGGTCTGGACCTACGCCAATATCGACGTCATGCGCGATGAGCTCAAACGACTGGGCCTGAGCATCGACTGGAGCCGCGAGTTCGCCACCTGCGATCCGGCCTACTACAGCAAGCAACAGGCTTGGTTCCTCGACCTCTGGGCGCGCGGGCTGGTCTATCGGCGCGAGAGCGTGGTCAATTGGGACCCGGTCGATATGACCGTGCTGGCCAACGAACAGGTGATCGACGGCATGGGCTGGCGCTCGGGCGCGCCGGTCGAAAAGCGCAAGCTCAATCAGTGGTTCATGCGCATCACCGACTACGCCGACGATCTGCTCGCGGGGCTGAAGACCCTCGATCGGTGGCCGGACAAGGTCAAGGTGATGCAGGAGAACTGGATCGGCCGCTCAAAAGGCCTGCGGCTGAGCTTCGCCTTCGCCGGCGCGGCGGCCGAGGGCTTCGACCAGGGCCTGGCCGTTTACACCACCCGTCCCGACACCCTTTTCGGGGCCAGCTTCGTCGCCGTGGCGCCGGATCATCCCCTGGCCGCCGCCGTGGCCGCGCGGGACGACAAGGCCGCGGCCTTCATCGACGCCTGCCGGCGGGGTGGGGTTTCCGAAGCCGACATCGAGACGGCCGAGAAGCGCGGCTACGACACCGGGCTTCAGGTCGCGCATCCCTTCGATGCGAGCCTGCGGCTGCCGGTCTGGGTCGCCAACTTCATCCTGATGGACTACGGCACGGGCGCCATCTTCGGCTGTCCCGCCCACGACCAGCGCGACCTTGACTTCGCCCGCAAATATAGCCTGCCGGTGCGCCCCGTCGTGCTGCCGCCCGACGCCGATCCAGCGACCTTCGAGGTCGCGTCCGAGGCCTATGTCGGACCTGGGCGCATCTTCAACTCGGGTTTCCTCGACGGGCTGGAGGTCGAGCCTGCCAAGGCCGCGGCCATTGCGCGCATCGAGGCCCAGGGCCAGGGCCAGGGCGCGACCGTCTATCGCCTGCGCGACTGGGGTGTGTCGCGCCAGCGCGGCTGGGGCTGTCCGATCCCCATCATCCACTGCCCAGCCTGCGGTCCGGTCGGCGCGCCGCGCGAGGAGCTGCCGATCGTTCTGCCCGACGATCTCGACTTCAGCCGGCCAGGCAATGCGCTGGCCAGGCATCCGACCTTTCGCTACACTATCTGCCCGGTCTGTGGCGGC
>DASQSO010000024.1:0-2243 GCA_035642335.1 Caulobacteraceae bacterium | reverse complement strand
TGGAAGCCCATGCCGGCCTGACCTTCGCGGTGGAGGCCTAGAGTCCATGGCCGGTCCCGCTCCGCAACCGGACCCGTTTGCCCGGGTCGTGCATCGTTTTGCCATGGCCGGGAAGATCGGCGCCGCCCAAGTCATTCTGAGCTGGGACGCCCAGACCCACATGCCGCGCGGCGGCGCATGGGCCAGGGGCGAGGAGATGGCCGCCCTGACCGAGGTCTCGGCCGACCTGATCGGCTCGGACGCCGCCGGCGATGAGCTGGCCGAGGCGGAGGCCATGGCCGGCGCGCTGGAACCGGACGAACGCGCCGACCTGGTCGAGATGCGCCGCCGCTGGGTGCACGCCGCGGCCGTGCCGAAGGAACTGCAGGCGGCCAAGACCCGCGCCTCGCAAAACCTGCAATCGATCTGGATGCGGGCCAAGCCGGAGAACGATTTCGCGAGCTTCGCCGAGCCCTTCGCCGAGCTGCTGGCGATCCTGCGCGAGACCGCCGCGGCGAAGGCTGAAGCGCTGGGAACCAGCCTCTACGGCGCCATGCTCGACGAATACGATCCGGGCGTCGGCCAGGCGATGATCGACCCGATCTTCGACGACCTGGCGACCTGGCTGCCGCCGGTGATCGCCGAGGTTCGCGAGCGCCAGGCGCGCTGGCCGACGCCCATCCCCTTCGGGCCGACGGCGATCGACAGGCAGGCTGCGCTGTCGCACCGGCTGGCCGGCGCCGTCGGCCACAACCCGGACCATTTCCGCATCGATGTGGCGCCCCACCCGTTCTCGGCGCCGCACAGCCCCGGCGATGTGCGCTTCACCACCCGCTACGACCAGCACAATACGCGCTTCTCGATCATGGCCACCCTGCACGAGGCCGGCCACGCCATGTACGAGTTCAACCTGCCGCGCGGCTTGGCCTTCCGCCCCGCCGGGATGGCGCGCGGCGCGTCCGTGCACGAAAGCCAGTCGCTTTCGCTGGAGATGATGGCCGGGCGCAGCGCCGAGTTCCTCAGGTTTCTGGCTCCGCTGCTGGCCGAGACCTTCGGCGGCGAGCCGGCCGCCTGGTCGCTGGCCAACGTGACCAACACGTGGCGGCGGCTCGACAACGGCTATATCCGCGTCGAGGCCGACGAGCTTTCCTATCCGCTGCATGTGATCCTGCGCTATCAACTGGAACAGGCGCTGCTGAGCGGCGACCTTGCCGTTGGCGACATTCCAGCCGCCTGGAACGAGGGTTTCGCCAAACTGCTCGGCCGCACACCGCCGAGCCTCGCCGAAGGTTGCCTGCAGGACATCCATTGGTCGATCGGTCTGTTCGGCTACTTCCCCAACTACGCCATGGGTTCGATGCTGGCCGCCCAGCTGTTCGAGCGGGCGACAACCGAGGCGCCGGACATCCTGCCATCGCTGAGCAGGGGCGATTTCAGGCCCTATTTCGACTGGGTCCGGCCGCGGGTGCACGAACGCGCCAGCCTGGTCGACTTCGCCACCCTGGTCGCCGACGCAACCGGCGGCCCGCTGAGCGCCGAGCCCTTCAAGCGCCACGTGCGCCGCCGCTACCTGGAAGAAGCGGCGCTCTAGATCTGCTTGTCGCGGCCGGCCCAGTAGGGGGCGCGGACCTGGCGGCGTTGCACCTTGCCGGCTTCGGAGCGGGGGACGTCGTCGACGAAGTCGACGCTGCGCGGCATCTTGTAGCCGGCCAGGCTCGGTCGGATGAAGTCGAGCAGTTCCTTGGCCAGTTCTGGCGACGGCGTATAGCCGGGATAGAGGGCGATCACCGCCTTCACCTCCTCGCCCCACTCGTTGTTGGGCACGCCGACGGTGCAGGTCTCGCGCACGGCCGGATGGCGAACGAACTCGTTGTCCACCTCCTGCGGATAGATGTTCACCCCGCCGGAAATGATGCATTCGGCGGTGCGGCCGGTGAGGAAGAGATAGCCGTCCGCATCGACATAGCCCATGTCGCCGACCGTGAAGTGGTCGCTGCCTTCCAGCTCGGCGGCCTTGGTCTTGGCTTTGTCGTTGTAATATTCGAACCGCGCGATCGGGCTGTGCGGGAAATAGATCTGGCCGACCTCGCCTACGGGCGCGTCCTGGCCTTGCTCGTTGATGATGCGGGTGCCTGAACCGGGCACAAGCTTGCCGACGCTGCCCGGCTTCTTCAGCCACTCTTCCGAGTTGATCATGAAGGCGCCGCCGCCCTCGCTGGCCGCGTAGTATTCGAAGATGATCGGGCCAAGCCACTCGATCATAG
>DASQSO010000023.1:0-3779 GCA_035642335.1 Caulobacteraceae bacterium | reverse complement strand
AGGGCCTCGGGGCTCTGACTGTGGGTCTGGCCGCCGAAGATGCCGCCGCCGTAAGGGGCGCGGACGGTCAGGGGGGCGATGAAGTCGCCGGCCGAGCGGTAGCGCAGCCGCGCCGCTTCGGAGACCAGCTGGTCATAGGCGGGATAGATGTAGTCGGCGAACTGGATCTCGACCACCGGGCGCAGGCCATAGGCGCCCATGCCGATGGCCACCGCGACGATGCCCGCCTCGCCGATCGGCGTGTCGAAGCAGCGGGTGACGCCGTACTTCTTCTGCAGTCCCTCGGTGGCGCGGAAGACGCCGCCGAAATAGCCGACGTCCTCGCCGAAGACCAGCACCTCCGGGTCGCGGCCCAGCATGACGTCCATGGCCGAGTTCAGCGCCTGGATCATGGTCATCGAGGCCAAGATCAGCCTCCGCCCATGGCCTTGGCCTGGTCGCGCAGGTGCCAGGGCGTTGTGGCGTAGACGTCGCCGAACATGGCCTCGGCCTTCGCCGCCGGATCGGCCTGGGCGAGCGAGCCGGCGGCCTCGGCGTCTCTCTGGGCGGCGCGCACCAGCGCGTCGAGCTCGGCGGCCAGCGCCGTCTGCTGCTCTTCCGACCATTCGCCGAGGCCGATCAGGTGATCCTTCAGCCGCTGGATCGGGTCGCCAAGCGGCCAGGCCTTGGCCTCGTCCACCGGTCGGTAGCGGCTGGGGTCGTCGCTGGTGGAATGGCTCTCGGCCCGGTAGGTGAAGAGCTCGATCACCGTCGCGCCCAGGTTGGCGCGCGCCCGCTCCGCCGCCCAGGCGGTGACGGCGTAGACGGCCAGAAGGTCGTTGCCGTCAACCCTGAGCGCCGGCAGGCCGTGGCCGATGGCCCTGGCGGCGAAGGTGGTCGCCTCGCCGCCGGCGAACCCTTGAAAGGACGAGATCGCCCACTGGTTATTGACGATGTTAAGGATCACTGGCGCGCGATAGACCGAGGCGAAGGTCAGGGCCTCGTGGAAGTCGGCCTCGGCGGTCGCCCCGTCGCCGATCCAGGCCGCGGCGATGCGGGTGTCGCCCTTCAGCGCCGAGGCCATGGCCCAGCCGACCGCCTGGCTGAACTGGGTGCCGAGATTGCCCGAGATGGTGAAGAGGCCGTGGGCGCGGCTCGAATACAGGCAAGGCAGCTGACGACCCTGCATGGGATCGGCGCGATCGGAATAGACTTGGTGCGCCATGGCCGCGACCGGATAGCCGCGCGCGATCAGCAATCCCTGCTGGCGATAGGTGGGAAAGGCCATGTCGTCGGGGGCAAGCGCCAGCGCCTGCCCGGCCGCGATGGCCTCCTCGCCGGCGGACTTGGCGTAGAAGGTGATCTTGCCCTGCCGCTGGGCCCGCACCATGCGGTCGTCCAGCGCGCGGGTGGTCATCATGGTGCGCAGGCCGGAGCACAGGGTCTCCGCGTCCAGGTGCGGGTCCCAGGCGCCGACGGCCCTGCCGTCGTCGTCCAGAACCCGGATCAGCCCGTAGGCCAGGTCGCGGATGGCGCTGGCCTCGACGGTTACCGGTGGCCGGTCGAGCGTCCCCGGCGCCGCGGCCTTCAGGCTGCTGAAGTCCGGCGGCTCGCCGGGTCGGCGCGTCGGCTCGGGGATGTGCAGGCTCAGGCGCGCCATTGCCCGCCACCTTACGCCGCCGGCGCGGCGAAGTTCCAGCCTCAGACGGTGCGCTGGGCGCGATCCTTCTCGTTGGCGCCGCGAATCGAGCTGCGCGCCTCCTCCCATTGCTGGTCGGACCAGCCGCGCAGGCGGGCGAATCCGCCGCCGCCGGCCTGGTGCGCCGCCCCGTCGATGGCGATGGTCTGGCCGTTGACGTATTCCGCGCCGGGCCCGAGCAGCAGGACGGCGAGGTTGCAGAGTTCCGGCATCTTGCCAACCCGGCCCATGGGATTGCCGCTTCGGGAGCCGTCGCTCGCGCTCGATGCGCCGCCCTGGTCGCCCGGGTTCAGCCTGGCCCAGGCGCCCTCGGTGGGGAAGGGCCCCGGCGCGATGGCGTTCAGCCGGATGTTCTTGTCGCCCCACTCGACCGCCAGCGACTGGGTCATGACGTGCAGGCCCGCCTTGGACATGGCCGACGGCACCGTGTAGGGCCCGCCGTTCCACACCCAGGTGGTCAGGATGGAGACCACCGAGCCCGGCTTCTTCTCGGCGATCCAGCGCTTGCCGCAGTCCAGCGTCACGAAGAACGAGCCGCGGAAGACGATGTTGGCGATGGCGTCGAAGCCGCGGGGAGAGAGGTCCTCGGTGCGGCTGATGAAGTTGCCGGCGGCGTTGTTGACCAGGCCGGTGAGCGCGCCGCCGTCCGACCAGATATGGTCCAGAGTCTCGCCGATCGCCTCGGGAACGCGGATGTCACAGGCCTGGGCGACCACCTTGCCGCCGTGGGCGCCCATCAGCTCATTGGCTGTCTCCCGCAGCACCCCGCCGCGCCGGCCCCAGATATAGACCTCGGCGCCCAGCATCAAAAAGGCCTCGGCCATCACCTTGCCAAGGCCGGTGCCGCCGCCGGTGACCAGGATGCGCTGGCCCTTCATCAGACCAGGTTTGAACATCAGATCGTCAGGCGTCATGGCGTCCTCCACGCATTTTGCCGACACTCCGCGACTGCCCTAGCGGAAGGTCAAGGGGGCCGGGGGGCGGCGAGGATTTCGGCTTTGCGCCATGGGCGGACGTTGGGACCGCGCCGTGGAACTCGACATTCACGCCGCAGGCTACGATCGGAAGCTCCAAATCGTGCAATGCCGCGCGATTTTTCCTTGACGCTTTGCCAGATCAGGCTGCGACGATAGGAAAAGTGTCATCCAGGAGGAGACGCGCCATGAGCGTATATCGGGTCACGGAAATCATCGGCACGAGCAAGACGAGCTGGGAGGATGCAGCGAAGGAAGCTTTGGCCGCGGCTGCAGGATCCTTGCGAGACCTGCGCGTCGCTGAGGTCGTGGAGCTGGACATCACCCTCGGAAAGAAGGGCGAGATTGAGAGCTTCCGCAGCCGCCTGCGCGTGAGCTTCAAATACGAAAACGAATGATCTGGAACCCGCCTGGTCATTCCGAAGGTCTTCATTGCGGACATCGTCGATCACCGATCGGCGGCTCGGCTGATAACCCGTCGCTCCAACGGAGAGGCCGCGCACTCGCCGCCGCTCACGCGAGCCTTATCTCCTCCAGCCGCTCGGCCAGGTAGGCGCGGGCGGTGATCGGCTCGGGATACCGGTCGGGCGCGGCCTCGTCGACGCAGCCGGGCAGGGTCCGGATCAGGTAGTCGGACGCGAAATGCAGGAAGAAAGGCATGGAGTAGCGCGCCAGGCCGCTGCGGTCGGGCGTCGGGTTGACCACGCGGTGGGTGGTGGAGGGCAGCCGGTGGTTGGTCAGCCGCTGCAGCATGTCGCCGATATTGACCACCAGCGAGCCGGGCTCGGGATTGACCGCCAGCCAGCGGCCGTCGCGGTCGAGCAGCTGTAAGCCCGCCTCCTCGGCGCCAAGCAGAAGCGTGATGGCGTTGATGTCCTCGTGCGCGCCTGCGCGGATGGCCGGACCGCCGCCGGCGGTCGGCGGATAGTGCAGGAGGCGCAGGATCGATTCGCCCTCGGCCACCGCGGCGGTGAAGTGCTCGCGCGGCAAGCCGAGATGGCGGGCTATGGCCCGCAGCAGATGCTGGCCCAGCCGGTCGAAGCCGGCGTAGAGGCCGCCGACGCGGGTCTGGAAATCGGTGACCTCCGCTGGCCAGACATTGCCCGCCCGGCCGACGTGCCAGAATT
>DASQSO010000022.1:0-3586 GCA_035642335.1 Caulobacteraceae bacterium | reverse complement strand
TCCTCGGGCGATTGCAACTTGTTGCGGGCGCGCAGCAGCCGCCATGCGGCGCCGGTATCGGAAGCTTCCTCGGCCTCGATCAGCTGCTCGGCCTTCAGATCCTGGGCCAGGAAATCGCGACCGAGACCGACATCGTAGGTGATGCGTACGGGCTCGTCGAAGTCCTTGGCCCAGATCGGCACGATCTTTTCGATCACCGCCCAGGTTCCGATGGTCTCGACCCAGACCTTCTGATTGCGATGGAACTGTGCCTTGGCCATGAGCGCTCGCGAGGGATGGAAGGACCCCGATCTTTGGCCCTAAATCCTTGACGCAAGGTCAATCTTTCGAGAGGGCCGGAGGGTTCCATCATCTCCGCCTGCCAGTTGCAGGACCTGGCCAATCCCGCCGTTCAAGGACATGCCGCGCGGGCGATAGCTTGACGCCGTGCGCATAAGACGGCCAATCGGCGCATGACGCTGACCATCTATGGATCGCCCCGGTCGCGCACCCTGCGCGTCTTGTGGGCCGCGGCGGAGCTAGGGCTGGACTATGTGCATGTGCCGCTGGCGTTCGACGATCCGCAGCTGAAGTCGGCGGCGTTCCTGAAGCTCAATCCGGCCGGGACCATCCCGACCATCGACGACGACGGGTTCGCCTTGTCGGAATCGCTGGCCATCAACCTCTATCTGGCCAAGACCTATGGCGCCGGCGGGCTCTATCCGGCGACCGACGAGGGCGAGGCGCGGGCGTGGAAATGGACCCTCTGGGCGCAGGGGCATTTGGAGCCCTGGGTGCAGGGAGACGTGGCGTTGGCCAAGCTGCATGCCGCGATCGGTGAAGCCTCCCGCGCGGTGATCGAGCATGCGCTGGGCCTGCTCGACCGCACGCTGGATGACCGGGCCTGGCTGGTCGGCGACGGCTTCAGCATCGCCGACCTGAACGTCGCCTGCGTGCTGTCGCCGTCGCGGGTGGCGCGGCTGGATCTGTCGCCATTCGGCTGCGTCCATGACTGGCTCGCCCGCTGCTATGGCCGCCCAGCTGCGGTGGCGACACGGACAAGGTTCGCATGACCCCGCTCATCCTGCGAAGGCGGGGACTCAGGTTTTTGACCACGAACGAACACGAACAAACACGAACGAGCCAGACTGGCTGATGCGGAGACGCTGAACGTTCGTGTGGGTTCGTGTTTGTTTGTGGTTCAATTCTAGGCGGCGTGGCCGATCAGCCAGGTCCAAAAACAAAAAGGCCTAGATCCGCGCCTCCGCGGGGATGAGCGGATAATAATAGTCTGTCAGAGCCTCTAAAAACAAACGCCGCGGGCTTTCGCCTGCGGCGTTGGAGGTTGGCCGTGAGTCTGGCCTAGTGTCGCGTTGGACTGCGGGCCTTGTCGGCGGTTTCGCCAATCTTGCGCTGGGCCGTGCCGATCTTCTTTTCGGCCAGACCGGCGGCCTGCTTGCCGACATTGCCGGTCACCTTGCCGAGGGCTTCCTTGGCCGCGCCCTTGATTTCCTTCCCGGCGCCGTCGATGCGATTCTTGTCCATGGGATGTCTCCTGCCTGAAAACGGGCGACTTGCGCCGTTGCCGATCAAACGCGCGCGCGGCGAAACGTTTCCATCGGCTGGCGACGTGGACGGACGCCGGGCGCTTCGCTAGAACGCCGGCGTTTCCCCCGAACCTCATCTTCTCTCGAGAGCGCGAGCCGCCATGGCGCAACAGTACATTTTCCAGATGCAGGGCCTGACCAAGGCCTATCCCGGCGGCAAGAAGGTGTTCGAGAACATCTGGCTGTCCTTCTATCCGGACGCCAAGATCGGTGTCGTCGGCGTCAACGGCTCCGGCAAGTCGACGCTGCTGAAGATCATGGCCGGCATCGACAAGGAGTTCTCCGGCGAGGCCAAGGCCGCCGACGGCGTCAAGATGGGCTATCTGGAGCAGGAGCCGACCCTAGACCCCAATCTCGACGTCTGGGGCAATGTCATCGCCTGGTGCGATGAGAAGAAGCTCTTCGACGAATACAACGCTATCGCGGCCAAGCTGGGCGAGGACTATTCCGACGCGCTGATGGAAGAGATGACCAGCTTGCAGGAAAAGCTCGACGCGGGCGACCTGTGGGACATCGATTCCAAGGTCGAGATGGCCATGGACGCCCTGCGCTGCCCACCGGACGACTCCGGGGTGGAGAAGCTGTCCGGTGGCGAGCGGCGGCGGGTGGCGCTAGCGCGGCTGCTACTGTCGAAGCCCGACATGCTGCTGCTGGACGAGCCCACCAACCACCTGGACGCCGAATCGGTGGCCTGGCTGCAGCACCACCTTGAGAACTTCCCGGGCTGCGTCATCCTGGTCACCCACGACCGCTACTTTCTCGACCAGGTCACCAAGTGGACGCTGGAGCTCGATCGCGGCAAGGGCGTGCCCTACGAGGGCAACTATTCTGGCTGGCTGGAGCAGAAGGAAAAGCGCGTCCGCCAGGAGAACAGCGAGAGCGAGGCGCGCCAGCGCGCCATGGCACGCGAGCTGGAATGGGTGCGCTCCTCGGCCAAGGCCCGGCAGGCCAAGTCCAAGGCGCGGCTGGCGGCCTATGAGGAGATGGCCAACGCCCAGGAACGGGAGAAGCAGAGCTTCGCCACCATCCAGATCCCGCCCGGCCCGCGCCTTGGCAATGTGGTGATCGAGGTCGACGGGCTGGAAAAGGAATATGGCGACAAGGTGCTGTTCAAGGGCCTGTCGTTCCGGCTGCCGCCGAACGGAATCGTCGGGGTGATCGGCCCCAATGGGGCCGGCAAATCGACCCTGTTCAAGCTGATCACCGGGCAGGAAAAGCCCGACAAGGGCGCCATCCGCCTCGGCGAGACGGTCAAGCTCGCCTATGTCGACCAGACCCGCGACGACCTGAAGCCCGGCGACACGGTCTGGCAGGCCATCTCCGGCGGTCTGGACGTGATCAAGGTTGGCGCCCGCGAACTGGTCAGCCGGTCCTATGTCGGCTCGTTCAACTTCCGTGGCGGCGATCAGCAGAAGAAGGTGGGCCTGCTCTCGGGCGGCGAGCGCAACCGGGTGCACCTGGCCAAGACCCTGACCGAGGGCGGCAATGTCATCCTCCTGGACGAACCGACCAACGACCTGGACATCGAGACGCTGCAGAACCTGGAGGACGCCCTGGAGCAGTTCGCCGGCTGCGCGGTGGTGATCAGCCACGACCGCTGGTTCCTCGACCGCCTCGCCACCCACATCCTCGCCTTCGAGGGCGACAGCCACGTGGAATGGTTCGAAGGCAATTTCGAAGCCTACGAGGACGACAAGAAGCGCCGCCTGGGAGCGGATTCGCTGATCCCCAAGCGGATCAAGTTCCAGAAGTTCGGACGCTAGGCGAGACGGCGGCTCGAGAAATCCTCAAGCCGCCGTCCGTCGTTTCCGGCTATTGCGGCGCGGCGGGCGCCGCCGGCTGATCGGCGGGGGTCGGCGCGCTCGCGGCCGGCGGCTGAGCCGGGGCGGTGTCGGCCGGCGCAGCAGCGGCCGGCGGCTGAGCCGGGGCGGCGTCGGCCGACGGGGTGGTGGCCGAGACGTTGGAGCCGGCATTGCTGGCCGCGACAGCCGTTCCGCCCG
>DASQSO010000021.1:0-2627 GCA_035642335.1 Caulobacteraceae bacterium | reverse complement strand
GGCGGCCAGGGCCCTATCCAGGTTCTCCGCCACCTTGTCGAGGAAGCCCTCGGTCGTGAGCCAGCCCTGGAAGTCGCCGACGAGCAAGGCGAGGTCCTTGGTCATCGACCCGGCCTCGACTGTGTCGACGCAGACCTTTTCCAGCGTGTCGGCGAAGTGTTCCAGGTCGCCGTTGTCGTCCAGCTTGGCCCGGTGCTTCAGCCCTTGGGTCCAGGCGAAGATCGAGGCGATGGAGTTGGTCGAGGTGGCCTCGCCGCGCTGGGACTGGCGATAGTGGCGCGTCACCGTGCCGTGGGCGGCCTCGGCCTCCATGATCGCGCCGTCGGGGGTCACCAAGACCGAGGTCATCAGGCCCAGCGAGCCATAGCCTTGCGCCACCGAGTCCGACTGCACGTCGCCGTCGTAGTTCTTGCAGGCCCAGACATAGCCGCCCGACCACTTCAGCGAGGTGGCGACCATGTCGTCGATCAGCCGGTGCTCGTAGGTGATGCCGGCGGCCTTGAAACGGTCGGCGAACTCGGCGTCGAAAATCTCTTGGAACAGATCCTTGAAGCGGCCGTCATAGACCTTGAGGATGGTGTTCTTGGACGACAGATAGACCGGAAACCGCCGCGCCAGGGCGTAGGTGAAGGTGGCGTGGGCGAAGTCGCGGATCGACTGGTCGAGATTGTACATGGCCAGGGCGACGCCCGAGGCCGGGAAGTCGAACACCTCGCGCTCGATCACCTGGCCGTCGACGCCTTCGAACTTCAGCGTCAGCTTGCCGGCGCCGGGGATCAGGATGTCGGTGGCGCGATACTGGTCGCCATAGGCGTGGCGGCCGATGATGATCGGCTCGGTCCAGCCGGGGATCAGGCGGGGGACATTCTTGCAGATGATCGGTTCACGGAAGATCACCCCGCCCAGGATGTTGCGGATGGTGCCGTTGGGCGACTTCCACATGGACTTGAGGTTGAATTCCTTCACCCGCGCCGCGTCCGGGGTGATGGTGGCGCACTTGATGCCGACGCCCAGCCGCTTGATCGCCTCGGCCGCGTCGATGGTGACCTGGTCGTCGGTCGCGTCGCGATACTCGATGCCCAGGTCGTAATATTCCGTGGGCAGGTCGAGGAAGGGGAAGATCAGCTTGTCCTTGATCATCTTCCAGATGATCCGGGTCATCTCATCCCCGTCGAGATCGGCGACGGGGTTGGCGACTTTGATCTTGGCCATGCGAACTCCAGAAACGGCCTTTGGCGGCGCGGAAAATCGAGCCCCGCTATAGACGCTCGCCGCCCCTCGCGAAACCCGCTATTGCGGCGCGATGAACGAGACGCTTCGCGCCCCCAGCGTCATACTGGACCGGCCGCAACTGGCGGAAAACATCGGCGCGGTGGCCAGGGTGATGGCCAATTTCGGCCTCGCCGACCTGCGGCTGGTGGCGCCGCGCGACGGCTGGCCGCAAGACCGCGCCTGGGCCAGCGCCTCCGGCGCCGACTGGCCGCTGGATAACGCCAGGGTGTTCGCCACCCTGGCCGAGGCGAGCGCCGATCTGCACCGGGTCTATGCGACCACCGCGCGGCCGCGCGAGGCGCGGCTGCCGATCGTCACCCCGCGCCAGGCGGCGGCCGAGCTGCATGGCGCGGCGGCCGAGGGCCTGGCTGTCGGCCTTCTGTTCGGCGCCGAGCGGGCCGGGCTGGAGACGGCCGACATCGCCTTCTGCCAGGCGATCGTGACCATTCCGATCGACCCGAGGTTCCGCTCGCTGAATCTGGCCCAGGCGGTGGCGATCAACGGCTACGAATGGCGCACCGCCATCGACGCCAGCGCGCCGCCCGCCTTCGCCGATACGGCCGATCCGGCCCGCCAGGACGAGCTGGCCGGCCTCTACACCCACCTGGAGACCGAGCTGGAGGCGGCGGGGTTCTTTTTTCCGCCGGAAAAGACCCCGTCGATGGTGCGCAACCTGCGCTCCATCTTCGCCCGCGCGAAGTTGTCGACCCAGGAGGCCCGCACCCTGCGCGGCGTCGTCACCGCCCTGACCAAGGGTCGCGGCCGCGTCCTCGCCCGCCTGGCCCGCGAACGGGCGGCGAAGTAGGGCAAGAACCGCTCACCCCCGCGCAAGCGGGGACTCTGATTTCACCGCCAAGCTCGCCAAGGACGCCAAGGATTGGCGCCGACCTGTTCCTCCTTGGCGAACTTGGTGTCCTTGGCGGTCGATCTTCGCAGTTGATTTGACTTCGGCGCGGCCGAAAGATGAACCACCAAGCACACCAAGAAGAGAGAAGGTCAGCGCTGACCCTTGGTGACCTTGGTGTGCTTGGTGGTTCAACAATCTTGGTCGCCGCTCGCGCGGGAATGAGCCTGTAAACTCAAAGCCGGCCGCTGGTCATGGCGGGCAGGGACGGGCCCCAGCCGTCGAAGACGCGGTGGTGGCCGGCGGCGCGGAAAAGGGTTTCGACGGCGGCGAGCATCTGGCGCTGCAGGTCGCGGTCGGCGGTTTCCAGGATGGCCAGCAGCTTGTCCAGAAAGGCGCCCGGCGGCCACGGCATCCGCTCAAGCGGCCAAGTCTCCAGTTCCCATTGCAGGTATTTGTGGAAGGGCCTCAAGCGGCCGTCGTGCAGGGCGAACAGAGCGTCGAGCAGCGG
>DASQSO010000020.1:0-2250 GCA_035642335.1 Caulobacteraceae bacterium | reverse complement strand
TTGAGCATCGCCGACCCGATCAACCTCTGGACGCCGGCCTATCGCGCCCCGCTGCAGCTGGCCCTTGAGGCGGTGCTGCGCCAGCCGGGACCGCTGGTGATCGCGGCCGAGGCCCGCGTGCGCGGCGACCAGACCCTGAAGCTGGAGATCACGCTGGCGCCCCTGGCCGGGCCGAACGGCGAGATCGACCGCCTGATCGGCCTCTATCAGCCGGTCACGCCGGTCGCGATCCTGGACGGACAGGTCATCGAGACCCTGGCGATCCGCAACATCACCTCCGCCGGCCTGGCGGGCGCGGCCTTCCCGCGGCTGAAGCTGGCGGCGATGAACGGCCGGCAGATCGCATAGGCCCAACAAAAACTCCGCTCGTCCCCGCCAAGGCGGAGGACCCAGGCTTTTATTCTGTGTGCGGCGGCCGCCGCACAACCCAAAGATTCACCGCCAAGTTCGCCAAAGACGCCAAGGGGCCGCGTTGACCTATCTTCTTCTTGGCGAGCTTGGCGTCCTTGGCGGTAAAAAGCCTGGGTCGCCGCTTCGCGGGGATGAGCGGAAAAGTGAATTTACGCCGCCACGGTCTCGACGGCGCTCGCCGCGTTGAGCGCCTTCAACTGATCCGCTTCCAGCCGCAGATGCACCGCGCCGGCGAGTTCGTCCATCTGCGCGACGCTGGTGGCGCTGGCGATGGGGGCGGTCAGGCCCGGCTGGGCCAGGATCCAGGCCAGGGCGACCTGGGCCGGCGTGCCGGCGACGGCGGCCGAGACCTCGTCGAGGGCTTTCAGGATGCGTAATCCCCGGTCGTCCAGATAGCGTTTCACCCCCCGGCCGCGCGGGCTTTTGCTCAAGTCCGCCTCGGACCGGTACTTGCCGGTCAAAAAGCCGCTGGCCAGCCCGTAATAGGGGATCACGCCGACATCTTCCGTGACGCACAGGTCCTGAAGCCCGCCCTCGAACCTGTCGCGGTCGGCGAGGTTGTACTGCGGCTGGAGGCTCTCATAGCGCGGAACGCCGAGGCTGGCGGCCGCGTCCAGGGCCGATTTCAGCCGCTCGGCGCCGAAGTTGGAGGCGCCGACCACCCGCGCCTTACCCTGTTTGACCAGCGCCGCGAACCCCTCCGCCACCTCGTCCTGCGGCGTTTCGGGATCGTCGAAATGCGACTGGTAGAGGTCGATATAGTCGGTCCGCAGCCGCTTCAGCGAGGCCTCCACGGCCTGCATCATATAGGCGCGGGAGAGGCCCTTCTTGTCGGCGGCCATGGGAGCGCCGAATTTGGTGGCGATAACCACCTTGTCGCGGTTGCCGCGGGCCTTCATCCACGCGCCGATCACCGTCTCGGATTCGCCGCCGACGTGACCGGGAACCCAACCGGAATAGACGTCCGCGGTGTCGATGCAGTTGAAACCGGCGCCCACGAAGGCGTCCAGCACGGCAAAGGAGGTCGGCTCGTCCGCCGTCCAGCCAAACACATTGCCGCCCAGCACCAGCGGCGCGATTTCGAGGCCCGAACGGCCCAGCTTGCGCATTTCCACAACGATCTCCCTGTTCAATCGATCAAAACCCTTATTGGCTTCGATCATAGGCGCGCAGTCGGCCGGGCGACAGCCGCCATTGAAGGCTTTCCCTTGAGCGGCGCGGGCTTGCCGCCTAGAGCATCCGGCGGCGGGCTTTTCGGCTCACCTGTCTTGGAGTGAGGATGAAACGGGTCATTTCGGCCGCCGTCCTGGCCATCGCCGCCGCATTCGCCTTCGCCGCCCAGGTCACGCCGTCCCAGGCCACGCCGTCAATCGCGCCGCGTGACCGGCTGCACGGGCCGGGCGTCACCGCCGAGCCGGCCCAGGACCTGGTGCAGCCGGACCCGCACGTGCTGCTCGGCCAGTTGCCCAACGGGCTGCGCTACGCGGTCAGCCAGACCGCCGGGCCGCCGGAGACGGCCATCGACTTCTATATCGGCGCCGGCAGCAAGGACGAGACCGAGGCCGAGCGCGGCACCGCCCACTTCCTTGAGCACATGTCCTTTTCCGGCTCGAAGACCTTTCCCGGCGGCTCGGTGCTACCGCGCTTCGAGGATATCGGGGTGGCGCTCGGCCGCGACCAGAACGCCCAGACCGGGCTTTCCGGCACCACCTTCAGCCTGGTCCTGCCCTCCTCCACCGACGCCAAGTTCGACCTGGCCTTTTCGTGGCTGCGCGATGTCGCCGACGGCTCGACCATCGCGCCCGCCGAGGTGGACGGCGAGCGCGGCACCATGCTTTC
>DASQSO010000019.1:0-2539 GCA_035642335.1 Caulobacteraceae bacterium | reverse complement strand
CTCCACCGGCGCGGCGAGGCCGGCCACGGGGCGCAAGCCCAGCGCCGACAGCGTGATTGTGGCCGGCGCGGGCTCCGGCAAGGCGACGACGGCGCCGACGGCCGGTCGCCAGTGGGGCGACCAGAGCGCGGCGAAGGCGGTGGTGAAGGCGATGGCGTCTGGATCGAGCAGCCGCGGCAAGAAAAGGCTGAACGCGCCGAACCGGACGCCGAAGCCGCGCAGTATGCGCCGCTCGACCCGGCTCAGGGTGCGCACGTCGGCCTCGACCGAGGCGCGGTCGATGATCCCGCCGCCCTCGACCAGCCGATAGGCCAGCCCGCGCGCCAGGCCCTTGATCCGCCCTTCCGACACCGCCGACTTGAGCGCGCGCAAAGGCGCGAGCCGCCGCCCGGCCTCGGCGGCGACAAAGGCCTCAAGCCGGCGTGTCGCCCGCTCCCGCGCCGGCGCCGCACCCAGTTGTCCCAGCAGCCTGACCCGCGGTGAAAACAGGCCGCCGCCGCTCAGCTGGCCGGTGGCCTGGCCTCGCCACAGCACCATGCCGGTGGGCAGGATGGAGAAGGCGTCGTCGGGTTCTGCCGCCAGCCGGCCCAGCCGGCGGGCGACCTCCGGGCCGATGGCGCGCTCGGCGGCGGCGCGCAGGGCCTTGTCCTCCAGCGCGCTGGCGCCGCGCGCCGGGTCGAAATGGGCGCCGGTCAGGCGGCCGACGTAGTGGCCCTCGACGGTCACCGCGCCGTCCGCGGCGATGCCGGCCAGAAGCGTGTCGCTGACGTTCAGCCCCCGCATCAGGGCGCTGGTGCGCCGATCGATGAACCGCTGCATCAGCCGCTCGTGCAGGGTGTCGGACAGGCGGTCCTCGAGCGCGCGGGTGCGGCCCTGCCAGTGGGCCGGATCAGCCAGCCAGTCGGAGCGGTTGGCGACATAGGCCAGGGTGCGCACGCTGGCCAGCCGCGCCGACAGGGCGTCGATGTCGCCGTCCAGCCGGTCGAGGCCGTTGAACTGGCCCTGGGCCCAGTCCTCGGGGATGCGCCGGTCGCGCTCGGTCAGATGATGAAAGACCGTGCCGGCGAAACGGGTGTGGTCGTCCAGGGTGGTCTTGCGGAAGTCCGGGATCTGGCAGACGTCCCACAGCCGCGCGAGGTTGGCGCGGTCCTTGGCGCGGCGGCGGATATCCTCGTCCTCCGCCAGCTTGTTCAGGACGATCTCGTCCAGGCTCTCCTCGGAGAGCTTCAGCCCAGCCCTCGGCGGCGGGGCGGTGAGCGAGCGCCGCAGCTCGGTCAGCGAGTCGAAATCGAGGCGGCTGTTGCGCCACTCGGCCGCGAGCACCGGCTCGAAGGCGTGGTTCTCCACCTGGGCGGCCAGGTCGGGGTCGATGTCTGGGCATTCGCCGGTGACCCCGAAGGTCCCGTCGCGCAGGTAGCGGCCGGCGCGGCCGGCGATCTGGCCGATTTCCTGCGGCGCCAGCCAGCGCGTTCGCCGGCCGTCGAACTTGCGCAGGCCCGCGAACGCCACATGGCCGAGGTCCATGTTCAGGCCCATGCCGATGGCGTCGGTGGCCACCAGGAAGTCCACCTCGCCGGACTGGAAGAGGGCGACCTGGGCGTTCCTGGTGCGCGGGCTGAGCGAGCCCATCACCACCGCGGCGCCGCCGCGCTGGCGGCGGATCAGCTCGGCGATGGCGTAGACCGCCTCGGCCGAGAACCCCACGACGGCGCCGCGGCGCGGCAGGCGGGTCAGCTTGCGCGGGCCGTCATAGGTCAGGCGCGAGAAGCGTTCGCGGCCGACGATCTCGGCGTCGGGGCAGAGCCGGCGGATCAAGGGCGCCATGGTCGCGGCGCCCAACAGCATGGTCTCCGACTTGCCGCGCGCGTGCAGCAGCCGGTCGGTGAAGACGTGGCCGCGCTCGGGATCGGCGGCCAGCTGGATCTCGTCGACCGCCAGGAACTCCACCGCCCGGTCCAGCGGCATGGCCTCGACGGTGGCCACGTAGTATTGCGGCCGGGGCGGGACGATCTTTTCCTCGCCGGTGATCAACGCCACCGAGCGGGCTCCACGCGCCTTGACCACCCGGTCGTAGATCTCCCGGGCGAGCAGGCGCAGCGGCAGGCCGATCATGCCCGAGGCGTGACCCAGCATGCGCTCGACCGCCAGGTGGGTCTTGCCGGTGTTGGTGGGGCCCAGCACGGCGACCAGCCGCGACGGCGCCACTCCGCTCGAACGACCGTTCATGGAGTGAAAGTGGAGGATTCCATAAGCTCAAACAAGCGCGGCGGCGGTCGCGAAGGCTCGCTGGCGGCTCAGATTAAAAGGCGTGGTAAACGGCCCGGAACAGCGGCGAAACGAATCATGTCCGAATCGGCGACCGCCGCCGATTCGGCCTTTGTTCCCTACGAAATATGGTAGCTGAGCCGTCCGGAGACACAAGTCTCAAGTCCTCGGCCGCTGGCCCGAGACCACCACTTTCTTCAGCGCGATGTCGGCATGGCCGATCACCGTATCGGCGTGGAGGTTGACCATCACCCACGGTCCACCCTCGCCCAAC
>DASQSO010000018.1:0-3327 GCA_035642335.1 Caulobacteraceae bacterium | reverse complement strand
CGCCGCTGATCCGCCGGGTGATCGACAACAATCCCGGGCCCTTCACCTTCACCGGCACCGGGACCTACATCATCGGCAAGGGCGATGTCGCGGTGATCGATCCCGGTCCCGGCCAGCCCGAACACCTGAGGGCCATCCTGGACGCCGTGGCCGGCGAAAAGGTCACCCACATCCTGATCACCCACCACCATCTGGACCATTCGCCCCTGGCGCGGCCGCTGGCGGAAGAGACCGGCGCGGTCATCTACGGCTGCGCGGTCAAGACGCCGGTGATCGAGGACGCGGTCAAGCTGGAGGCCGGCTACGACCGGTTCGAGCCGGACATCTCGGTCTGCGGCGGCGGGACGGTCATCGCGGGCGCCGGCTGGACCTTCGAGACCATCGCCACCCCCGGCCACACCTCCAACCACATCTGCTACGCGCTGCGGCAAGAGAATGCCTGCTTCACCGGCGACCACATCATGGGCTGGTCGACCACGGTGGTGACGCCGCCGGACGGCGACATGGGCGCCTACCTGGCCAGCCTGGACGTGATCGAGGCGCGCAATTTCGACATCCTCTGGCCCACCCACGGCCCGCCGATCACCGATGTCCGCCCGTTCATCGAAGCCTATCGCGAGCACCGGCTCGACCGCGAGCGCCAGATCCTCGGCCAGCTGGCCGCCGGCGAGACCAAGATCCGAGAAATGGTGCCGAAAATGTATGTGGACGTCGACCCGCGGCTCTATCCCGCCGCCTCCCACTCGGTGTTCGCCCACGTCATCGAACTTGTGAAGTCCGGCCGGGTGAAGACCGACGGCGAGCCGGCCCTGGGCGGCGAATACCGGTTGAGCTGAGTTCTATTGCAGAAAATATGTAAATTCTGTATTTGACGAAGAATGAAGACCTATTCGACATCCGATCTCGTCCGCGCCATCGGCGACGTCACCCATGCGGCGGTGGCCGAACCCGTTGTCATCACACACCACGCCAAGCCCCGATACGTGCTGATGTCGATCGAGGAATATGAGCGGCTGGCGAAGACTTCGCCCGACCCGCGCCGCGCCTTTCGCGCCGGCGAAGCGCCACGCGAACTCGCGGATGCGTTGCTGGCGGAAGTCGACCGAAAAATCGCCGAGCTAGACGCACACGATGGCGATTGAGCCGCCGCCGGCCGGCTCGGTCATCGACTATCCGTACCTTTGGACGCGCGAGCGGGACGCCGGCGAGACCGAGGGGCGCAAGCCTCGCCCGGTGTGCCTTGTCATCAGCACCGTGATTTCGTCGAGCGAGCACGTGATCGTCTTGTTGGCGATCACGAGCCAGGCTCCGCGAGCCTCCACGATGACCGTCGAGGTTCCGCCGCTGGAGCTGCGCCGGGCGGGCCTTGCGGATCACCGGTGAGGCTGGGTGGTCATGGATGAATACAACGCCGATATCCTTGAGCGGTCCTGGTATTATATCCCACAGCCAGCGCGTGGATCGTTCAGCCCGGCCTTCCTGGATCAGCTGCTCAGGGCCTTTCGGCCGACGCTCGCAAAGCGAGGCGCGGGCGTGGACAGGCAGGCCTGACGCCTCGGAGAAAGGCAAGGCTGATCGTACGGGCCCAGAGCATTATCCATTCAAGCCAACCCATCATTCCGGCCATAGGCAGTGGACGACTGCTAAGATGATACCTTCGTGTGGCATGGATCGCAGGTCTCCAACGCCTATCTAAGGGTGGCGCCCCGGGGAGAAAGACCATGTCAAAAACCATCGTCGTCGTCGGCTTCGGGCCGGGCATCTCGACCGCCGTCGCCGAGACCTTCGGCGCGGCCGGCTTCCGCGTGGCCCTGGTGGCCCGCGATGAGCAGCGCCTTGCCGGCGGCGTCGCGGCGCTGGAGGCCAAGGGCGTCACCGCCGCCGCTTTCGCGGCCGACGCCGGCGATCCGGCGTCCATCCGCGCGGCCCTGACCAAGGCGCGCGCGGCGTTCGGGCCGCTCACCGTCATCCACTGGAACGCCTATGGCGGCGCCGAGGTCGGCGACCTCATGGCCGCCGATCCGGCCGCCGTTGGCCATGTCTTCGACGTCGCCATCTTCGGCCTTCTGGCCGCCGTGCAGGAGGCCCTGCCCGATCTGAAAGGCGCCGGCGACGGCGCCCTTCTGGTCACCAACGGCGCCTTCGGCGAGCTGTCGCCGCAGGTCGACGCCATGGCCATCGGCCTGAAGGCCATGGGCGTCGCCCTGGCCAACGCGGCCAAACACAAGCTGGTCGGCCTTTTGTCCGAGCAGCTGAAGGCCGACGGCGTCTATGTCGGCGAGGTCATGGTCGCCGGCGTCGTCGGCGGCACGGCCTGGGCGCAGGGCGGCGGCGGCATCGCCCCTTCGGCCATCGCCGACCAGTTCTGGACCCTCTACCAGGGCCGCGGTGAGGTCTGGGCCCGGATCAGCTGAATGAGTTAGAGCGAAGTCCGCTCAGGTTGGCGCGCTATCCTGGCGGTAAAAACACCGGCGGGCGCTATCCGTCCCTTCTCCCCTCGCGGCGCGCTCTCGACGGTGGTGGGTCGGAGACCCGTCGGACAAGGGGCCGCGCCGAGCCCTCCACATTCAGCCCTAGGGGCGCTCGTCCCAAACGCCTGCGTGGCTCATCCGACCCCCTTCCAGGGGGCCACCTTCTCCCCGCGAGGGGAGAAGGATCGGACAGCGCGACGACAGCCTCAGTGATGGCTCGGGGCGTTGCGCCAACCCGAGCGGATAGCGCTCCAGGCGATCTGGAAACCGCGGGCTATTTTCCGGGCCGAGGAACGCGCGCGCCTACTGCGCGGCCACGACCTTGGCGGTCGGCAGGACGTAGCCCTCCATCCGCTGGCGGATCAGTTTCTTGTCGATCTTGCCGGTGGCGCCCAGGGGAATCTCGTCGACGAACGCCACGTCGTCCGGCATCCACCATTTGGCGATCTTGCCTTCGAGGAAGCCGAGGAACTCCTCGCGCGTCGCCGTCTCGCCGTCCTTCAGCTTGACCAGCAGCAGCGGGCGTTCCTCCCACTTCGGATGGTGCACGCCGATCACCGCCGCCATCAGCGCCTTCGGATGGCCGGCGGCGATGTTCTCGATCTCGATGGAGCTGATCCATTCGCCGCCGGACTTGATGACGTCCTTGGCGCGGTCGGTGATCTGCATATAGCCGGCCTCGTCCAGGGTCGCGACGTCGCCGGTGTCGAAGAAATCGGCCTCGTCCAGGATCGCCCCGCCCTCGCCGTGGAAATATTCGCGCACCACCGCGGGGCCCTTGACCTTGAGGCGGCCGAAGCTCGTCCCGTCATGAGCGATCGCGGCGCCCTCGTCGTCGGTCAGGGCCAGCTCCACG
>DASQSO010000017.1:0-2517 GCA_035642335.1 Caulobacteraceae bacterium | reverse complement strand
TGGCCGAGGGCTTACGCTCCCGGTTTCGCCCTTCAGCGCCACCCACCGGATCGCAGACGCGATCCCAACCTGGAACCGCAGCGCCGCCTGACGGCGAGACGATCCAGCCTCCACCGCCTCAACCACCCGAAGGCGAAGATCTTCCGAACGCGCCTTGCCCATTTCCGCCCCCCCCGAATCACAAGAGCTCCATGGATTCAGCTCACACCACAATGGGGAAGCCCCACACCGATCACATTCGATTCATCTCAGCGGTCGGACGCGCTAGAGCAGACGTTCCTCCTCGCCGACCGCATCGCTGGCCGTCACGGCCGGCAGCGTGATCTCGAACGTGGCGCCGGGACTGGGGCGCACGACCATCTGGCCGTGGACCTGGCCCACCAGCGAATTGACCAGCGTCATGCCTAGGCCGTCGCGCCGGTCGGGCGGCTCCGGCAGGCCGCGGCCGGCGTCCCCGACGGTGAGGTGGAACCGGTCGTCCTCCCGGCGAAACCGCACCGAGACCAGGCCGGCCCGAGGCGACGGATAGGCGTGCTTGACCGCGTTGGTGACAAGCTCGTTGACTACCATGCCCAGGGGAATCGCGGTGTCGATCGGCAGATCGGCCGCTTCGGCCTCGACCTCCAGTGTGATGCGGCCATCGGTCGCCAGCGAGCGGGAAAGGCTGGCGCACAGGTCGGTTAGATAGGTCCCGAAATCTACGTCCTCGCGCCGCGAGCCGCGGTAGAGGGCCTGGTGCACCTTGGCGATGCTCTGGACCCGATCGACCGCCTTGATCAGACTGTCGCGCACCACCGGCTCGGCGCCGCGCGCCTGCACCTGCAGCAGACTGGCCACCAGGGCGAGGTTGTTCTTCACCCGGTGGTTCAACTCCTCGAACATTTCCGACTGGCGCTCTTCGGCGGCCTTGCGGTCGGTAATGTCGAAGAAGAACTGCGCCATGCGTGACGGGGTGATTCGGCTGACGCGGATTTCGTAGAAGCGGTCGCCCGCGGGGTTTGCGAACTCGACGCTCTCCGGCTTGCCGCTACGCAGGACCCGTTCGCAGAGCGCCAGCCAGGCGCGACCGTCCCCAGGCTGGTCACTGAACTTTGACCCCGCGATCTCCGTACCCACCCCCAACATGCGCCGCAAGGATGGGTTCACCTCGACAATCACGTAGTCGGCCAGCCGGCCCTCGTCGTTCCAGATCGCCTCGCCAAGGGCGAACCCCTCGGACATGGTCTCGAACAGATTGTCGTATTCGAGGTTGCGCTCGACCAGGGCGGCGCGATTGGCGCCAAGCCGGTTCAACAGACGCCGCAGATAGTCCGCGGCCCATACCGTCAGGGCCCCGGACAGCAGATAGATCAGCACGCCAGCCGCAGCCCCGAGCCGCATCGACGGCTGGTGAGAGAGGGGCGCCAGGAACAGAAACCAGGCCGCAACGCCGCCAGCCAGGAGGGCCAGGGCGCCAAACCTCCAGCCGCAGAAGATCGTCGCGGCCAGCGCCGCCAAGTAGTAGCCCGCGAAGGGCGTGACCGTCGGCGAGATCACGCCGAGGCCCATGCGCAGCAAGGTGACCGCGGCGACCAGCGCGGCAGCCACGGCGAATTTCCCCACGATCCCCGGAACGGGATAGGGTTTCAGGCTGCGTGGCGCATCGGCCTCAGAATTCGACAAGTTGGCCCCCGCCCCACTTGATTGACATTGGCGCGCGACGCGCGCCGCGCGAAAGTGAAAACTACAATGCGATCCTGTCCAGTGGGTTTGTCCAGCCCCATCTATTGTCAAGCTCTGACAAGATTAATCCAATAAATACATGGCCGTGGACGGCGCGCGCCGCGCGACTCGCTACGAAAGCATTTACCTTATCGACCTCAGCGAGCGCCAAGAGGCGGCGTCGCCCTGCCGTAGGCGGCCTAACCCCAAAAGCGCGCCAAATCCTTGGCGATGCGCCGGCCCTGTTCAAGACCGGCCTTGGCGGCGGGGGGGCGATTGCGCGGGTTCATCAGGTTGGCCCCAAAGGCCTTCATGCAAGCCTCGTCCGGGACGATCAGCTCGACCGCGCCGCCGGCGTCGCGGATTACCTTCAGCTCACGCTCCAGCGGCGCCATCATCCGCTCGCCCAGTTCGCCCGAGCCCATACGGACGGCGACCACCAGCGCCTTGTCATAATCCTTGGCCAGGTCGGCGTTGGTCGCCGAGCGCATGCCGCCGTCCATGTATTTGCGGCCATTGATGGTGATGGCCGGAAAGACGCCGGGCACCGAGCAGCTGGAGGCGACGGCGCGGGACAGCGGGACCTTGGCCGCGGCGTTCCAGACCACGAACTCGCCGGTCTCGCAGTCCACCGCCGTGCAGGCATAGGCGTGGCCGGGCCATTCGCCGTCCTTGGCCTCGGCCAACTGGCGGCCGAAACCGCCGATGAAGGTCTCCTCGTCCACCGTCCGCGCGCCCAGCGAGAAGGCGCCGATCTCGCGGCGAACCTCCTCGGGATCGCGCACGCCGGCGGCGACCTCCTGCATCTTCTGCATC
>DASQSO010000016.1:0-2016 GCA_035642335.1 Caulobacteraceae bacterium | reverse complement strand
GGCGCGCTTGTGGTCCTGGGCGCCGCCGAACATCAGGCTGGTCTCGCCGTCGCAGAGGGCGAACAGCGAGGCGATCTCGCCGACCAGGAACTCCTCGACCACCACTCGCGCCCCGGCCGCGCCGAAGCCGCCGCCCAGCATGTCGTCGATCGCCGCCTCGGCCTCGGCCCGCGTGGCCGCGATGGTGACGCCCTTTCCCGAGGCCAGGCCGTCGGCCTTGATCACATAGGGGGCGGTGAAGTTGTCCAGAAAGGCCTTGGCCGGCGCCGCGGCCTCGAACACCCCATAGGCCGCCGTCGGCAGGCCGTGGCGACCGCAGAAGGCCTTGGTGAAGGCCTTCGAGGTCTCCAGCTGGCCGGCGGCGGCCGTGGGCCCGAAACAAGGGATGCCGGCTTCGGCCAGGGCGTCGGCCAGCCCGACCTCGACGGCGCTCTCCGGCCCGATCACCACCAGGTCGGCGCCGATCTCCCGCGCCAGCGCGACCTGCCCCGCCACGTCGGTCGCCGGCACGTTCCGGGTCTCCGCTAGGGCGGCCATACCCGGATTGCCGGGAGCGCAGACCAGCCGTGTCAATAACGGCGACTGGACGATCTTCCAGGCCAGCGCGTGTTCGCGTCCGCCAGATCCGACGAGCAGGATGTTCATGAGGCGATGGACATTCCACGCAGGAGTTTGATGAAGTTCCGCTTGGCCTTGTGCCGCAAGGCGAGCGCCTCGACATAGGCCGCATGCTCGCCGTCTCGGCCCTGCGTCGAACGCAATTGCGCCAAGCGGCCGAGATAGCGGATCGCCTCCTCGTATCCCCCTTGGGTCGTCGTGCTCACGTTACGCTCAATCAGGCGGACATAGACGTCCAGCGCCTCGTCCGGATGCAAGTCTTGCGTCGCCTGCGCAAGCCCGACGAGCGTTTGCTCCCCACAACTGTGCGCTCGCGCCGCCGCCCAGGCCTGGCCGTTCCGGCCTGCGTCGAGCAAAATCTCGACTAGGAGGCCAGGCGAGCCCCACCATGAGCCTGTCTTCTTGGCGAGGCTCGCTTCGAGCGCCCGGGTACAGCGGTCAACCACGCCGTCTTTCGTCTCCTCGCCAGCCAGCAGCGCCCGATAAAGGCGCATGTCCGGGCTGCGCTCGAACATGCGCCAGAGCAGCTTTTGCGCCTTGTCGGCGTGGCCCTGCTCACGCAACAGACGAGCCGTTAGCTGGGTAAGGTCACGGTTCAGGCTGTCCTCGTTTTTCCAGACGCCCTCTTCCGCCCACTTCAGCGCCTCGGCTTGCCTGCCGGCCTCGAGGCAGATCTGGGCGATCTGCTGATAATCCCATGCCGACGACGCGTCGGCCGCGCGTAGCCGAATCCGGGCGTCGACATCGCCTTCGCCTTCGGCGAAGCCGTCGAGGATGCCGCGAAGGCGCAAGCGATCCGTGGGATTTGCGCGGAACGCGGTTTCCGCCAGGCGACGAAATTCAGCGACTCCCTCCGGCCCGAGAACGTCGGCATAGACGTCATGGGTGTCTTCCCAGAGACCGTAGTCGTCCTCCAGTTCGCGCCGGAACAGTTCGGCGGCGATGGCTCCAGGATCGGGCCGGGTGACGATGCACGCCCCGAGATGCAGCCCTTGGGCCGACTCAAGCGCGTCACGGATCTCGCCGTCAGAGTCATCGACAGACTCCTGGAGGTCCGAGGCGTCGTCGAACAGCCGGTTCAACAGCCGCAAAGCGGCGCTGTTACGTCCGGCATCGACCAACTCCTGGATCTGCCCGACGACCTCGCGCAAGTCCTCGGCGACCGCACCCGCCCCGCGCCAATCGACGTACTCGCCGGCGTCCAGCGCCGCGTCCATGTCGGCGGCGATGCGTCGGAAAATGGATTCGTCGTCCTCGGATTTGAGCGCGGCCTCGAGTTCCAGCCTGCTCCACAACTTGGAGTCCCGCACCGCCAGCGCCATCAGCCGGTCAATCAGAACATCCTGGCCAAGGGCGGCCAGATGGGCGCGGACGAGGTCTTGGCTCTGCCTCACCTTG
>DASQSO010000015.1:0-7457 GCA_035642335.1 Caulobacteraceae bacterium | reverse complement strand
CGGTCGCAAGGTGCAGGGCATCCAAGGCGCGAAGCCCGAGCACATGCTGATCGACGAACTTCGCTGCCGCCCGGAAATGCCCGCCGGTCACCGTCAGGATGGTAAAGCTCTCGGCGACCAACTTGTTGAACATCGCCAGCGCCGCCGCGCGCTGCTCAAGGCCGATCTGTCCGGTCCGCAGCTTGATCGCCATGGCGGAGGACATTTCGGCGATGGTCCAGTCGCTGATCAGCAGTTGCGCTGGATCCTGCTCCGCCAGCCAGCCCTGCACCCGCGCGGTCATCGCTTCATTGGAAAGCGCCGCGACGACCAGCGACGTGTCGAGATAGGGCATCAGTAGCGATCGCCGTCCCGCATCGACCGCACCAGATCGGCTGCGGCTTCCACCTGCGATGGCATGGTCGCCGTCAGCGAATGCAACATGGCGGCGTCGATCGGCTTCCTCGGCCTGGCTGCGGCCGTGAGCCGCGCGACCGGCTTGCCGCGCCGGGTAATGTCGATCGAATCCCCCGCCTCGACCCGATCGACTAGGTCGCTGAGATGGGCCTTGGCGTCCGCCAGACTGATCGCGTCCATGTCACGCTCCTGACCATGTAGATGGTCATATAGCGTATCAGTCACGACAATTCCAGCGCTGCGCCCTTCGCCCGCGCGCCAACCCGCAGCCCTGCCTGCGCCACGGCGACGAGAGAGGCTGTTGGCCGCCAATTGGCGAAGCGCGCCTGGCAGTCTTCGGATAACGCTGTTCAATTTCGTGGGGGCGCGTAGGCTCCGCCCCCTAACGGGGCCGGCGCGCCGATCGCGGGCACAAAACCTTGCCCGCCAGGTTCGCCGGATATCGCCAAGGGGGGCAACATCATGATTTTCGGCATGTCTGACGCGCTGTTTACGACCATCCACGTGATCATCAGCCTGATCGCGATCCTGGCCGGTCTCGTCGTGGTGATCGGGATGCCGCGGAACAGGCATTCCGGCCCTTGGGCGGCGATCTATCTGGTGCTGATCGCGTTCACCAGCCTGACCGGCTATCCCATCCCGCCGCTGGGCTTCGACCCGCCGCGCCTCATCGGGACGATTTCGCTGGTGCTGATCATCATGGCGGTCGCCGCGCTCTACGTTTTCCACCTGGGCGGAGTCTGGCGCGCTATCTATGTGGTTACCGCGACGGCGGCGCTCTATTTTAATTGTTTCGTCGGTGTCGTGCAGGCCTACGGCAAGGTCCCCTTCATGCACGCGCTGGCGCCGACCCAGTCCTCGCCGCTCTTCGCGGTGACACAGCTCGCGGTCTTGGTGATCTTCATCGCTCTCGGCTATCTGGGCGTGAAGCGCTTCCGCCCCACCGCCGTCTAGCCGCTTCGGCCAGACCTCAGGGCTTCTTCTTCGCCGGCGCGTCCGTCGAGTGGCCGTAGTCGTACCGCCAGCGCACGGCGAGCTTGGCGCCGGCCTCGCCGCCAACCTGCGAGATCAGCGAAAGACCGTGGTTGGCGCGGTATTCGACCTGGGCCGACGGGCCGTAGCGGCCGCCGCCGGTGAGTTCCAGGTAGAAGCGCTTGCCAATATACTTGCCGCCGGAGACCGTCACGCCGGACGCGCTGTCGCTGCCTAGGGCCAGCCGGTCCAAGCGCGCGAAGTTCTGCAGGCTCCCCAGGACATCGAAGCCGCCGCCGGTGGCCAGCGTGGCCAGCGCCGCGGCCAGCTGGGCGGCCTCGACCCCGGAAAGCTGCGAGGCGGAGGTCCCGAACAGCACCTGGGACAACACCTCGTCCTGGGGCAGGACCGGCGTCGATGAGAGGGTGATTTCGGGCTTGGCGGCCATGCCGGCGATCTTGATCACCGCCGTCAGGGTTGGACCGTCGCGCGTGGCGGTGATGTCCAGCCGGATCGCGTTCGGATCGCTGGCCAGATAGACGACGCTGTCGGTGTCGATCTCGAAACGCTGGCCGGCGAACTGGTAGTCGCCCCGCACCACTTTGGCCGCGCCCCGCAGCAGCGGCCGGGAGGTGTCGCCGGTGACGGAAGCGTCCAGGCTCATCTCAGCGTTGAGGCCAAAGCCTTTCACGAAGACGCCGCTGGCTGAGCGCAGGTGGATGTCCAGGGCCGCCGACAGGCTGTGGTCGGGCGCCTGCGCCTGCAGGCCGTTGTCGAGGCTGGTCGGCCGGTTGCGCTCGACCACGTCCATGCCGACCACACCCGGCGGCGCGCGGCTGGTCTTGCCGGAGATATCGGCGCGGTTGATGACCAGCTGGCCCGACAGCGTCGCCTTGCCGGCGGCGTTGCGGGCGACGGTGACGGCGCCGGAGGCGATCGCGGTGGCGGTTTCGTTGTCCAACAGCTGGAAGGATTTCAGATTCACCGTCAGCGTACTCTCGCCGCCCTTGGCCAGGCTGACCTGGCCCTGGCCGGAGATCGTGCCGGTCTTAGCGTCGGCGGCGGTGAAGCTGCGCACTGATATCACGTCCTGGGTCAGGTCGGCCTGAGCCACCACATCGCGCAGCTTCAGCCCGGTGGCGGCGTCCTCGAACCGGCCGCCGGCGAGGTTGGCCTGGCCGGTGAAGCTGGGCGTGTTCAGGGTTCCGGCGATAACGCCGTGGGCGTTCACCTTGCCGCCCAGGGTGCGTTCGCCGCCGAACAGCAGTTGCCAGACCGGCTCGATCTCGCCGTCGACGTCGAAGCGGCCGCTCATCGGCCGGGTCGCGGCGATGGCGATGCGCAGCGGCGAGGCCGAGGTCTCCGCCGGCAGGTCGAGATCGACACTGGCGCGGCCGCCGGCCTGGTTGGTCGCGGTGGCGGCCACCGCAAGGCGCGCATTGGCCAGGCTGGCCTTCACATCGCCGTCCATCGCCAGCTTGGCGACCGCATCGCGGACCCTGGCGCCGGCCAGGTGCGCGCTCAGGCTTCCGCCCAGCGTCTGGTCGTGACCGTCGAGGGCCAGGTCGGCGTCGATCCGGCCGACCAGGTCGTCGTCGATGGACGCCATGTCGACCCCGTCCAGCCTGGCCTTGGCGGTGAAGTCCGCGCCGGTCTGGCGGGCGTCCAGGTCGAGGCGGCCGGCGCCAAGGGCGAGGCTGGCCTCGGCGGTCGTATGGGGACCGCCGAAGCTGAACCGCGCCGGCGTCAAGGTGTGGAACTCGGCCTTGCGGATCTTGCCGGAGCCTTCGAAGCCGACCGCATAGACGCCGTCCGCCTCGCCGGCGACGCCGCCGCCCTGCAGGCGGATCGGGTTCCCATCCCAGGCGACGTTTCCGGTGAGGGTGTAGATGGCGTGGTTCATCGGCCCGTCGGCGTTGAGGTCGACGGCGGTCGCCACCAGCGACGAGCCGCGCACCGCGGCGTTCACGGCCTTCAGCCGCAAGGAGGCGTTCGCGCCGCCGGCGGCGTCGGCGATCGTCAGGTGCGCATCGGCATGCCCCTGGAGCAGGAAGGCGCCAGGACCGGCGGTCAGGGTCAGGTCGGCAACGGATGGCGCGGCGCCGGTCAGGGTCACATCGCCGGTCGCCGTCGCGCCGCCGCCGGACGCGTCGAGGCCGCTGAGCGCCACGCCGCCTGGGACGAAGCGAAAGGCCGCCTTGGCGCTGGCCGGGCCGTAGTCGCTGCCGGCGGTGAGCGCGACATCGCCGTTGAATCCCCCTGTCGCGCTGATGAAGGACAGCACCAGGTGCGCCGGCTTCAGGGTCAGTTCCGGCAAGTCGATGCGCTCGATGTCGGCGAGCAGATCGACGCGCGGCCTATTCCAGGCGCCGGTCGCCGCGCCGGTCCCCGAGGCGGCGCCGGCGATCTCCACCGGACCGGCGTCGAACGGACCGTGCGCGGTCCAGGTCAGCGCCAGTTTCAGCGCCCCGTCCTTGCCGATCGGTCCGGCGCACCGCACGTCGGCCGCCGCGCCGGAAAGGTCGGCTTTGGCGATGGATACGGCGCCGGCGTCATAGGTCCCCCGCGCCTTCAGCTTCGGCGCGGGCCCCAACAGGCGGTCGAGCTGATCCAAGCCGCTGGCGAAACCCGCGCCCTGGGCTTCCAGATCGACCGACCACGGCTTGCCCCAGCGCAGCTGCGAGGCCGACCAGCTGGCCTGAACGGTTCCACGAGCGCCGGGATGAGCCATGGCCAGGTTGGAGACCTTGAGGTCGCCCTTGAAGCTCAGGCCGCCGAGCAGGCCCCGCTGTCCAGTCGCGTCAACGGCCAGGCCGTAGCCCCGCACCTTCAGCGACTGGATCAAGATGCGGCCATCGGCCAGCCGCGTGGCCTGCAAGGCGGCGTGTGGCCGGCCGCCAATCATGGCGGCGAGCAGGCCAGCGCCCCTGCCCTGCTCGCCCGTGGCATCGAACTTCAGCCGCCATTCGTCCTTGGCGCGGACAAGGTCGATCGGCCCGGAGACGCGCGCCAGGCCATAGCCGCCGAGGCTGGGCTGCTCCACCGCGGCATTGCCCGCCAGTCGCCAGTCGCCCCAGCCGCCGGTGAACCGGCCGCTCAGGCTGCCTCGGCCCATGGCCGGCTCGGCGACGATGCGGCTGAGGTCATTGATCCCCAACCGGACAGCCACGCCATTTGGGCTGGTCAGGTTTTGCGGATCGGCCACGCCGACGACCTCAGCGGTTGCGTTGTCCGCGCGGGCAAACAGCGCGACGCCGTAAAGCCTGCCGCTAGACGCTCGGCCGGCGGCCGTGAACCGCACCTCAGGCCCCAGCTCCCGCAACAGGGGCGCGGTCAGGCGCGAGGCGGCGAGCGAGAACTGGCCGCTGGCCTGGCCGCCCGCCTTGCCCCAGGTCCCGTCGGCGGCGGCGATCGACCGGTCGCCCGAGAGGACTCGCAGACGCAGCCACCCATCGCCGCGCGCACCACCTGCGTTGGCGTCAAGCGAGAAGGGCTTGTCGGCTGGCAGGCCCAGCAGTCCGGCGAGGGCGCCGCCCTGCGCCTCCCTCGCTTGGGCGGTGACCGACAGCCGCTGGCGGACGCCGAAATCGAAGCGGCTTTGCAAGCCATCGCCCGCATGCAGCCGGCTCTGGGTATCGAGCGCGCCGGCGACGGCGCCGTTCCGCTCAAGGTCGAGCCGGCCGGTGGCGGCGAACAGGCCCCGGGTGGAACTGGCCGCCGGCAGGGTCTCCAGCGCGATGTCGAACCGGTCGACCGCCACGGCCACCGGCTGCGGCCCCGACACGCCGCTCGACCGCACCACCGGCCGGCGGATCATCCGGACCTGGCCGGCGATCTCGACGACGTGGACGCGGCGGCCGAGCAGCGCGATCGGCCGCCAGATCATCCGGATGCGCCGGGCGTCGAGCCAGACGCCGTCGCGGTCGGCGATGGTCAGCCGGGTGACGCCGAAATCGCTCCAGAGATCGCCGCTCAGGCCCTCGACGTGCAGTCGGCCGACGGGGCCTACCGGCAGTCCATCGAGCCGAGCCTCAATGAGGGCGCGGCCGGCGGGGGTGCCCGGTCCGAACCGCACGATCGCACCGAGGGCCAGAACCAGGCCGACCAGGGCCAGCGTCGTCCAAGCCGCCAGATGCGGCAAACGCCACGACTTGCCCGACGGCGATACCCGCGGCGCGTTCAAAAGCTCTGTCCGATGCTGATATAGACCTGGATCGGCGAGTCTCCCTCGCGCCGGTTGAGCGGCGTGGCGACATCCAGCCGGATCGGCCCGAAGCCGAGATCGTAGCGCACCCCGACCCCGACGCCGACCTCGGGATGGGCGAAGTCCGGCGATGCATTGGTTCCGACCGCGCCGGCATCGACGAACCCGACGACGCCCCAGCGCTGAGTGATCCGCTGGCGCACCTCGATCGAACTTTCGAACAGCGAAACCCCGCCCTCCGGGTTGTTGTCGGGGAAGCGCGGCCCGACATCCTGATAGCCGTAGCCGCGTATGGAGCCGCCGCCGCCGGCGTAGAAGCGATCCTGGGCCGGCACCAGCGGGATGTCGCCGCCGGCGATCTCGCCCAGCTTGAGTCGGCCGGCGATGACCGTCCCCGAGGTCTGGCCGATCGGCAGGTAGGCCGACACCTGGGCCTGGGCCTTCAGATAGGTGACCGGGCCATTGCCGACGCTGATCTTGGGCTCCAGCCGCGCGTCGAACCTCCAGCCGGAGGTCGGATTGAGCGGATCATTCGACCGGTCGACGGCGAAGGCGACCAGGCCGCCGATGGTCGCCAGGTCACGGTCCTTGCTCAGAGCGACGAAGTCCGCCGCTTCCTTCTGGTCGGTCTGGGAGCCGTCCAGCGACAGGCCATAGGTCAGGAAGGAGGTCTTGCCAAAGCGATGGGTCAGGTCGGCGGCGACGCCGACGTCCCAAAGCAGATAGGCCGGCGTGTCGTCCCGGTAGAGGGCCGCGGTCAGCGTCAGCGTCTGTTCCGGCCGTCCCCAGTCTGGCAGGGCGAGCTGGCTCTGCAGCCGGCTGTCGATCTGGGCGACGCGGACGATGTTGGTCAGGGTGTCGGCGCGGCCGAGGCGATTATACAGCAGCCAACGACTGTCGACGCCGACCCCCTCGTCGGTCGAATAACTGCCGCCCAGTTCGAGGCTGCCCTTCGGCCGGTCGGCCAGGCTAACGATCACCGGCCGCTCGCCGTTCACCGCCTGGTCCGCCGGCGCCAGCGCGACCGTGACCCGTTCGTAAACGCCGGAGTCGAGCAGGCGCCGTTCCAGCTCCGCCACCGGCTTGGGTCGGTACGGGTCGCCGACCCGCCAGGGCGCCAGGCGCGCCACCCAGCGCGGGTTGGTGCGCCCCTTGGTGATCACCTCGACCGGGCCAAGCCGCACCAATTCGCCAGCCGAGATCCGGTAGCCCGGCTGCACGGCGAGATCGGCGTGATCGACCACGACCTCGCGCGTCTCCTCCGTGGCGTCGGCGAAGCCGTGCTCGCGCAGGGCCGCGACGATCCGCCCCTCGGCGGCGATGATGTCGACGGCGCGGCCAGGATCGCCGGTCTTCAGCTTCATCGCCGCCTGGGCGATGTCGGCGATCTTGGAGTCGGGGACCGGGCCCGCCCACTCGATGTGCGGTGAGGCGATCTTCGAGCGCGGGCCGGGCGTCACGGTGATGAAGCCCCTCGGCTGGTCGCCGTCGCCCAGGCCGGGCTCGACCACATAGTCGTAATAGCCTTCAGAGCGCAGGACGGCGATGGCGGTCTCGCCGGCTTCTCGCGCGCGGCGACCGGCCTCAAGCCGGCTGGACGGCGGCCCGGGCGCCAAGCCCAGCGCCTGCTCGATTTCACGCCTCAGGCCCAGATCGATGGACCCGCGGATGTCGATGCGCCGCGGGGCCGCCAAGGCGCGACCCGGAGTCAGGCTGGCGGCGGCCATCACGCAGAGCGCCGAGGCGGCGACCCCGAATCCGAGACGTCCCAAAACTGACTGTCCCCTTCGCCGCCCCACCGGCGGTTTAGCTGCGCCGTCAGCCGCTGTCACCCGCGTCGGTCAGTCGCATTTCCGGGGCGTCGAAGCGAAAGGCGCCCATTTCC
>DASQSO010000014.1:0-10398 GCA_035642335.1 Caulobacteraceae bacterium | reverse complement strand
GTCCTGCACCGGCGTCGCGGTCGGGCCCCTGTGCCAGCCTTCGGCGATGGCCAGGGTGTTGCCGCTGGCCTCGAACATGCGTCCGGTGACATCGGCCGACTGCTCGCTGGCCAGCCAGACGGCGATCGGCGCGACCCATTTCGGGTCGCCCGATTTGCGGCGTTCCTCGGTGATCGGACCGCCCAGGTCCTCGGTCAGCCGGGTCAGGGCGCCCGGCGCGACGGCGTTGACCGTCACCCCGTAGCGGCGCAACTCGCGGGCGGCGATGATGGTGAAGCCGGCAATGCCCATCTTGGCCGCGCCATAGTTGGTCTGGCCGATATTGCCATAGATGCCGGACACCGACGAGGTATTGATGATCCGTCCACCGACCATTTCGCCGGTGGCCTTGTTGCGGTCGCGCCAATAGGCGGCGGCGTGGTGGGCGGGGGCGAAGGCGCCCTTCAGGTGCACCCTGATCACCGCATCCCATTCCGCCTCGGTCATGTTGACCAGCATGCGGTCGCGCAGGATGCCGGCGTTGCTGATCAGCACGTCCAGCTTGCCGAAGGTCTGGACGGCCTGGTCGATCATGGCCTTGGCCTGATCCCAGTCGGAGACGTCGGCGCCGTTGGCCACCGCCTCGCCGCCGGCGGCGCGGATCTCCGCCGCCACCTCGTCGGCGGGTCCCATGTCGGCGCCGGCGCCGTCGCGGGCCCCGCCCAGGTCGTTGACCACCACCTTGGCGCCCTCCTCGGCCAGCATCAGGCAGTATTCCCGCCCGATCCCGCGCCCGCCGCCGGTGACGATCGCGACCCGTCCTTCGCACAGTCCCGCCATGATGCTTCCTCGTCTCCGCGGTCGTCCCGCCGCATGTTTTGAAAGTCCGCGCGGGATGGGCGTTGTCAAGGCGGCCGACCCTTGCGCGCCGCCGTTTTTCCGGGCGCCGCTGGGGAAGGCACGCTCAGCCGGCGTACACCGCCCGTTCGAATGCGCCAAATGCGGCAAGGGCTCTGGGGTCGGCGAAGGGAAGGAACTGAGCGCACAAGACGCCCGCGGCGCCGGCCTCGCGGTCGATCCAGTAGTAGCAGTTGGAGAGCCCAGCCCAGGCCAGCGAGCCGGCGCGGCGGCCATTGACGCCTGGCTCCAGGTTGGCGACGAAGCCCAGGGTCCAGGCCTTGGCCGCGGCCGGAAAGGGATCGAAGGTGTTGGACAGGTGCGGCTGGGCGCTGGTCAGCACGCCGATATCGGGGCCCTCGACCTGGCTCTCGCAAAACAGGTCGAAATGGTCGGATTTCAGCAGTTGCGGCCCTCGGCCCAGCATGGAGTCCAGGAAGCGCAGATACTGACCGGGGTTTGAATAGAGTCCGCCGCCGCCCATGCCGAAGTGGGGCTCGGACGGCATGGCGAACGACATGGGCGCGAGACCGCCGTCGGGGGTGCGCACGTGCATGGACGCGAGCCGGGCGCGCTGGGCGTCGCTGAGGAAAAAGCCGGTGTCGTCCATGCCAAGCGGCGCCAGGACGCGCCGGCGCAAGGCGTCGTCGAAGCTCTCGCCCGTTACCGCCTCGATCAGCTGACCGACCCAGTCGGTTGCGATGCCGTACTGCCAATCCGACCCAGGCTCGAACAGCAGCGGGACGTCGGGCGGCTCAAGGCCCATCATGCTTACGCCGGTCGCGGCCACATAGCGGACCAGGGTGGCGCTGCAGAACTCGTAGCCGAACCCGGCGGTGTGGGTGAGCAGGCGGCGAAGGGTGATCGGCTCGGCGGCCGGCTCGAGGATCGGCTTATCCGCCGCGTCGAAGCCTTTCAGCACCATGGGCGCGGCCAGCCGCGGCAGCCAGCGGCCGACCGGATCGTCTAGTTCGAGCAATCCTTCCTCGACCAACTGCAGCGCCGCGACCGAGGTCAGGGCCTTGGTGCAGGAGGCGACCCAGAACAGGGTGTCGGTGGTCATCGGCGCCGGGGTGTCGGCCCCGCGAACGCCGAGGGCGATTTCGACCCGCTCGCCGTCCGGCATGCGCGCAGCGGCGACCAGGCCCGGCAGACCGGCCTCGGCCATGCCCTGAGTCAGGGCCTCGGTGATCCGTTCGGCCGCGCTCATCGCCGCGTCCCTCGTTTCATCGAACGTGCATGCCGCCGTCGACCACCAGCAGCACGCCGGTGATGAACCTGGCTTCGTCGGAAGCCAGGAAGAGGGCCGCATTGGCCGTGTCCCAGGCCGTACCCATCTCGCCCATGGGCACGCGGGCGTTGCGGGCGGCGCGGACCTCGTCGGTGGAGCGGCCGGAACCGCGCGAGATGCCGCCCACCGCCATGGGCGTGTCCATCAGCCCTGGCAGCACCGCGTTGCAGCGTACCCGGTACTTGGCGTTGGCGGCGGCGACGCTGGTGGTTAGCCGGTTCACGCCGGCCTTGGAGACCTCGTAGGCGATCTGGGCGCCGCCAGAGAGCGAGGCCAGCGACGAGATGTTGACGATCGCCCCGCCGCCGGCCTCGCGCATCACCGGGATGACCGCTTTCGAGACCAGCCACTGGCCCTTGAGATTGACCTCGACGATCTTGTCGAAGGCCGGCTCGTCGGCGTGTTGGGCCGGGCCGTCGCGTCCGTCGGCGGACCCGCCGATGCCGACATTGTTGACCAGGACGTCGATGCGGCCGAGCCGCGTCTTGCCGGTCTCGACAATGGCCGCCGCCTGGGCCGCATCGGTGACGTCGGCCTCGAAGGCGCTGGCCTCGCCGCCCTCGGCCGCGATCATCGCCGCCGTTTCCTCGGCCCGGGCCAGCACCCGATCGACGCAGAGCACTTTCGCGCCCTCGCGGGCGAACAGGATGGCCATGGCCCGGCCGTTGCCGATGGTCTCGCCGGGGGTCTGGCCGGCGCCGACGACAATGGCGGTCTTGTCCTTCAGCCGCTCGCCCATGGCGCTCAGGCTTTCAGGTCGGGATCGAGGGTCTGGCCTGGGTCAAGCTGTACGCCGAAGCTGTTCAGCATCATCGAGACCTGGGTGTACTGGCCGGCGGTGAAGACCACGTCCATGCACTGCTTGACGTCGAAATGCTCGGTGAGCTTTTCCCAGGTCGCGTCGCTGACGAAATGGTCGAAGACCAGCTCGTCCGAGGCGCGCAGCAGCGCCGCCTCGGCCGGGTTCCAGTTGATCGAGGATGCGCCTTCCTTGATCGCCTCGATCTCGTGTTCCCGTAAGCCCTCGCGCAGGCCGATGGCCTTGTGCTGGGTGAACTCGTAGCCCGACTTGCAGAGGAAGCCGACGCGCAGGATGACGATCTCGCGGTCGCGAGCGGTGAGGCTGTTGCGGCGCGACAGCACATAGTCGCCCCACTGCAGGAAGCGGGTCAGGGCCTTGGGCGCATGGGCCAGGGTGGCGAAGATGTTGAGCGGCTTGCGCCCGTCGCGCATGACGGTGGCTAGCGCCTCGCGCTGGTCGTCGGTGAGGTCGTCGACCGCGATCGGCGCGATGCGCGGCTGGCTCAGTCTCATGGCGTTGCTCCCGATTTGGCGCGGACGCATCTTGCGGCGCCTCACCCTATCGACCTAACAGACGCCGCAGCCGCCCGCCATACACGGCCGGCAGCGCCGATGCGCCCTTGAGCGAACGGCGGTTTGCGAAGCGCGCGAGCTTTTGCTAGCTTGGCCACTTCGAGTGAGGTTTCGAAGTCCAGATGATTGAGTTCTATCGTTTGAAGTCTTGAGCGTGACCGGGGCCTAGCCCCTGCGTCCCTCAACGCCGTTCGCGCGCGACGACGCCGCGATCGGCCGGCCTTCATTCGATTTGCGGATTTCACCCATGCCGAAACCTCATGGCGCCCGCGCGCCTTCGCGCCGCCCCACCCCTTACGCCGACCTGAACGCCGTCCTGGCCCAGCTGGTCGAGCGCGTCCGCGTCCTGCTCGCCGACAACCTGGTCGGCCTCTATCTGCAGGGCTCGTTCGCCCTCGGCGACTTCGACGAGCGCAGCGACCTCGACTTCGTGGTCGTCGTCCACGAGGACATCCCGCCCGAGCAGCTCCCGGCGCTGCAGGCGATGCATGACGGCGTCCACGCCCTGCCCAGCCCCTGGGCGCGAAAGCTGGAGGGCTCCTATGCGCCCAAGGCGATCCTTCGGCGGTTGTCGATCACCCCGCGCGATCCGCCGGGCGAACCGCGACCAGGCGACTGGGCCGATCCCGGAACCAGCGGCCTGGCCCCGCGGGTCTATCCGTTCCTGTTCCTCGGCAATGGCGAGCGGATCCTGGTCCGCTCGGAGCATGACAATACCGAGGTGGTGCGCTGGATCCTGCGCGAAAAGGGCGTGGTGCTGTCCGGGCCCAGCCCGCGCGGCCTGATCGACCCGGTGACGCCGGAGGCCTTGCGCGAAGACGCGCGCGAGCTGCTCGGCAAGCTGGAGCCGATGGCCGCCGACGGGACCATGGTCGAACCGCGCTGGGTCCAGTGCTTCATGGCGTTGGTGTTCGCGCGGATGATCTATGCCGTGACCACAGGCCGGGTCGCCTCAAAGAAGGCCGCGGTCGCTTTCGCCCGCGGAACCCTGGAGCCGAGGTTCGCGGAGCTGGTGGAGCGGGCTTTCACCGAGCGCGAGGGTCGGCCGGCGGACGAGGCTGAGCTCGCGGCCTACTTCGCTCAAGGGTCCGATCCAGCCGAGGCGGCGACGACCCTGGACCTCTTCCGCCATACCCTGGCGGCGGTCCAGGCCACGCCGGCACGGTCGGTGATCGAGCAGAAGCTGGCGCGGAAACGCCAGGCGCCGCCAAACCGGGGCGACTGGCGCGGCAGTCTGAACTCGCGCGGGCCGTCGGGGCGAGGCTGGACGCCGCCGCCAACCCGGCCGGGCGGCCGCGGGCGGCGCGGCTAGCTCCAGTGCCGCGGCCACGATCTCGCTGCCCTATGCGGCCTCCTCGACAGGCCATGGCTTGGTGATGACGGCGGGCCTGGTTGTGATCGTCGCGGGGGACGGCGCCTGAGGGTTGCTGGCCGCGTGCCGCGGCTGGCGGCGGCCCCTGACGGCGCGCGCGCCGCGGGCCTGGCCGGGTCGTTGGTCGCAGCTAAGCCACCTCGACCAGGGCGGGCTCGGCGGCCAGCTCCTCTTTCGCCGCGCGCCGGGTCAGGCCGGCGACACCGCCGGAGGACATAAGGCCGATGTCGGCCAGCAGACCCGGGATGGCCCATTTGTGGGCGGCGGCGATGTAACGCGGCTGCCAGACCGGGTCGTACTTGTCCTTGTAGCGGCGCACGCCCTGGAAATTGTACAGTTCCTCGCCACGCTCGAACAAAAGCCGGCCGACGCGGCTGAGGATGGGGGCCAGCGGCCGGTCCTCCAGCCCCGCCAGCGGCGCAGAGCCGAACTCGAAGGCGACATAGCCCTGGGCGCGGCCCCATTGCAGCAGCTCGACGAACAGGAAGTCCATGACGTTCTTGGGCGCCCTGTCGGCATAGCGCATCAGGTCCATGGAGAAGCTGGAGCGGTCGGCCGTGGTCCAGATGGTGGCGAAGGCGACGATGCGGCCGTCGACGCGCACCACCGCCGAGGGGAACTCGCCGACATAGCGCGCTGTGAAGCCGCCCATGGAAAAGCTCTTATCGCCGCCGGCGTGGTGTTCGAGCCAGGCGTCTGAGACGCATTTGAACTCGGCGATCGAGCCCGTGACCTCTTCAGGGGTCAGCACGGCGAATTCGGCGCCGATCGCGCCGGCCTTGCGCCAGTTGCGGCGCAGCACCTCGCGGCGACGGCCGGTGATGGAGAAACTATCCAGCGCCACGGTCGCGGCCTCGCCGGTCTTCTGGATGGAGAAGCCGAGCTCGACGACGTCGGGCAGGTCCTCAGGCCCGAGCCCATAAAAGGCCGGACGCGCGGCGTGGGCGTCGGCCAGTTCGCGGAAGCGCCAATAGAGCTCCATGCGCTCGTCGCTGCGGCCAACCGGGGGGCCGAGCGCGATCCAGGAGCGGCCGCGCACCGAGAACATCAGGAAGCTCTCACCGCTGCCTGAAAAGAAAAACCGCTTGTCGCCGAGCAGGGCGAGGTTGGCCTGCGGCTCGGCCCCCTCCGCCTTCGCCAGGATGGCGCGCACGCGCTGGAACTCCGGATCGTCGTCGCCGACGATCGGCGGGGTGGCCGGCGTCGCCACCATGCGCCAGAGGCCGACGGCCATCAGCAATATGGCCGCGGCCACGGTGGCGCGCAGCGAGCGCGAGGCGTCAGCATCGGCCATCACCTTCCACCAAAGGGTGTCGGAATAGTCGGCGTGGTGGAACGACCAGGCGCCGAGGGCGCCCGCGCCCGCCACCGCCGCGAAGGCCGAAAACATCCAGCCGGGGGTGATCTCCATGCGCATGAGCCGTGACTTGCGCGGAAAGGCCGCGCGCAGCGGCAGGATGATCATGCAGATCACCGCCAGCGCCGCGGTCTGTTCCCAGTTGAAGCCCTTCAGCAGCGCCAGCACCGCCGCCACCGCCAGCACGACGACGCTGGCCAGCCAGGCCGCGCCCAGCCGGCGGCGGAGCCCGAAGGCGAGCAGCACCAGGACCAGGCCCAGGATCGAGGAGACGAAGTGGCTGACCTCGACGAACCAGAGCGGCATGACCCGCACCAGCCAAGTGAAGCGCTCTGGATCCGAAGGAGTTGCGCCCGAGACCAGCAGCATGACGCCGGCGGCCACGGCCAGGATCGCCGAGACCGGCGGCCCGACCTCAAGGGCCGCCGGTTTCAAATCGCCTAGAACGCGCATGCGGGACCCTGATCCACCTCAGACTCCCCCATCATAACCGCTGCGGCGCGCCGAGGCACGCGGCGGGCGGACATGACGCTGGGTTTCACACCGCCAGAGTGGCATAACGCCGATCAAACAACTGTTCGAACCGGCTTGCTCGCCTGCCGGCCTGGAGTAGGTTAGGCTGCAAGATAGAAACTAAAGCCAAGTTTGAGGAGCCAGATGGCCGATTTTGGAGCCGACAAGCTGGACGCCTTCGCCGCCGAGGTCAGCACTTGGCTGAAGGCCAACTATCCGGCCGAACTGCGCGACCCGAAGGTGAAATCCGACCCGGAGGCCATGTGGGGCGGCCGCGCCTTTGCCGGCAGCGGCGACCCGCAGATCGTCTGGATGCATCGCATGGCGGCCAAGGGGTGGACCACTCCGGCCTGGCCGACCGAATACGGCGGCGGCGGCCTCTCGGCGGCCGAGGCGCGGGTGCTGGAGCGCGAGATGGCGAAGGGCGGCTACCGCACGCCGCTGGCGTCCTTCGGCATCTGGATGCTCGGCCCGGTGCTGCTGGAATATGGCGCCGAGGCGCAGAAGAAGACCTATCTGCCGCAGATCGCCCGCGGCGAGATTCGCTGGTGCCAGGGCTATTCAGAGCCGGGCGCCGGTTCGGACCTGGCCTCCCTGCAGACCCGCTGCGAGGACAAGGGCGACCACTGGCTGATCAACGGCCAGAAGATCTGGACCTCCTACGCCGACAGGGCCGACTGGTGTTTCTGCCTGGTGCGCACCGACACGACGAAGAAGCATGAGGGGATCAGCTTCGTGCTGATCGACATGAAGACGCCTGGTGTCGAGACCCGGCCGATCAAGCTGATCTCCGGCGAGAGCCCCTTCTGCGAGACCTTCTTCACCGACGTGAAGATCCCCAAGGAAAACATGGTCGGCCAGCTGAACGGCGGCTGGTCCATCGCCAAGCGGCTACTGCAATATGAGCGGCAGAACATCTCCGGCGGCTTCGGCGGCGGGGGCGGCGCCGGCGGCTCGGCTGGCGACTTGGGCGAGATCGCCAAACGCTATGTCGGGGTCGACGAGACCGGGGCGATCGCCGATACGGACCTGCGTTCGCGCATCACCAAGAACAAGATGGACTTCCAGGCCTTCTACCAGACCATCGCCCGCGTCGCGGCGGAGTCGAAAGTCAGCAATGGGCCCAGCGCCGCCACCTCGATCATCAAATACGCCGCCGCCGCCTTCGCCCAGGAGCGCTCGGAGCTGATGGTCGAGGCCATGGGCGCGCAGGGCCTGGGCTGGGAAGGCGCGGCCTTTTCGCCGGGCGAACTGGCGGCCACCCACGGCTGGCTGCGCTCGAAGGGTAATTCGATCGAGGGCGGCACCTCGGAGGTCAATGTCAACGTGGTCGCCAAGCGCGTGCTGGGCTTGCCCGATCCGAAATAGCGCTATTCTAGTGGCGGGATTACCCCCGCCTGAGTGAGACATTTTAGAACGGAGATTGATCGATGGCCGATTTCGGCAGCGAGGTTGAAACCTTTCGCAGCGAGGCGCGGGCCTGGCTCGAGGAGAACCATCCCCAGTCGCTGCGCAAGGAGTCAGAGGCGACCCAGGAAACGGTGATGATGGGCAATCTGAAGCCCACCGGCGACCTGAAGCTGTGGAAAGAACGCCTGGCGGCCAAGGGCTGGGGTACGCCGAGCTGGCCGAAGTCATATGGCGGCGGCGGCCTTCCGCCGCAGCAGGCCCATGTCCTGCAGGAGGAAATGACCCGCATCGGCGCGACCAACCCGATGTTGGGCATGGGCACGAGCATGTTCGGCCCCACCCTGCTGGAATACGGCACCGAGGAGCAGAAGCAGCGCCACATCCCGCCGATCGTGAGGGGCGAGATCCGCTGGTGCCAGGGCTATTCCGAGCCGGGCGCCGGCTCCGACCTGGCCTCGCTACAGACCAAGGCGGTCGACAAGGGCGACCACTGGGAGATCAACGGCCAGAAGATCTGGACCAGTGGCGCGCAATACGCCGACTGGTGCTTTTGCCTGGTGCGCACCGACCCGAGCAAGAAGCACGAGGGCATCAGCTTCGTCTTGATCGACATGCACCAGCCCGGCGTCGAGACACGGCCGATCAAGCTGATCGCCGGCTCCTCGCCGTTCTGTGAGACCTTCTTCACCAACGCGCGGGCCGAAAAGAACGACATGGTCGGGCCGCTGAACGGCGGCTGGACGGTGGGCAAACGGCTTTTGCAGCACGAACGCTCTGGCCAGGGCGGCGGCCGCACGATGGGCGGCGGCGCCAGCGTCCCGGACCTGGCGAGGAAATATGTCGGGCTGGACGAGGCCGGCCGCATCGCCGATTCCGACCTGCGCACACGCGTCGCCAACCACATGATGAGCGCCAGGGCCCATGCCCTGACCCTACAAAGGGCGATGGCCGAGGCCCGCGGCAACCTCAACCCCAGCGCCACCACCTCGATCATGAAGAATTCCGGCACCCAGATCGGCCAGGAGCGGTCCGAGCTGACGCTGGAGATCATGGGCCACCAGGGCCTGGGCTGGGAGGGCGACGATTTCGCCTCCGACGAGCTCTCCGCCGTGCGCGGCTGGCTCTCCGGCAAGGCCACGACCATCTTTGGCGGCAGCCAGGAAATCCAGAACAACATCATTTCGAAGCGGATTCTGGGCTTGCCCGATCCGACCCAATCCGCTTCCTAGGCTCTCAAGGAGATAAACAACCATGGCCGATTTTGGAGGCGCCGACCTGGACGCCTTCCGCACTGAAGCTCGCGAATGGCTGGAGGCGAACTTTCCGCCTTCGCTGAAGGGCAAGGGCGGAATGATGTTCACCGAGGGGCGTGAGACGCTGAGCGGCGACGCGGCTCTGTGGAAACAGCGCGTGGGCGACAAGGGCTGGGGCGTTCCGACCTGGCCCAAGGCCTATGGCGGCGGCGGCCTTGAGCCGGCGCAGGCGCGGGTGCTGCAGCAGGAGATGGGCCGCATCGGGGCCTGGAACCCGATCGGCGGCATGGGCGTGATGATGTTCGGCCCGACCCTGCTGGAATACGGCAACGAAGAGCAGAAGAAAGAGCACATTCCGGCGATCGTTCACGGCACGGTCGCCTGGTGCCAGGGCTTTTCCGAGCCGGGCGCGGGCTCCGACCTCGCCTCGCTGTCCACAAAGTGCGAGGATAAGGGCGACCACTATCTGGTCAACGGCTCGAAGATCTGGACCTCCGGCGGCCAGTGGGCCGACATGTGCTTCTGCCTGGTGCGCACCGACACCACCAAGAAGCACGAAGGGATCAGCTTCCTGCTCATCGACATGAAGGCGCCCGGCGTCGAGGTTCGACCGATCAAGCTGATCGCCGGCGCCTCGCCGTTCTGCGAGACCTTCTTCACCGACGTCAAAGTGCCGAAAGAGAACCTGGTCGGGCCGCTGAACGGCGGCTGGACCATCGCCAAGCGGCTGCTGCAACATGAGCGCAGCGGCCTTTCGGGCGGCGGTGGTGGTGGCGGCGCGGGCATGTTCGGCGTCTCCGGCTCGGTGCCGAACCTGGCCAAGACCTATGTCGGCGTTGACGACCAGGGGCGCATCGTCGATTCCGACCTGCGCAGCCGGATCGCCTCCCACGACATGGACCGGCGCGCCTTCCAACTCACCGCCATGCGCATGATCGTGGAGTCCCGCTCC
>DASQSO010000013.1:0-4815 GCA_035642335.1 Caulobacteraceae bacterium | reverse complement strand
CCTGACCGTGCGCACGGCCGAGACCCCGACCGTCTCCGACGCCGACCGCATCGCCATCGAACCGGTGAACGAGGACTTCAAGAAGGTGGTGATCAGCTACGGCTTCATGGAGACGCCGAACCTGCCCAAGGCGCTGCAGCTCTGCCGCAAGCAGGGGCTGAAGTTCGACATCATGGCCACCAGCTTCTTTGTCGGCCGTCGCTCGCTGGTGCCGGCGGCCCAGCCCAGCATGCCGCTGTGGCAGGACAGGCTGTTCATTTTCCTGATGAAGAATGCCGCCAACCCTACCGACTTCTTCAAGATCCCCCCTGGCCGCGTGGTTGAGCTCGGCGCCCAGGTCACGGTCTGAGATTCACTAGGCTTGAACGGCTTGGGCGGCGACCGTATGGGGAGCCCATGAGCGCTCCCGTGAAAAAAGTCGTGCTCGCCTACTCTGGCGGGCTGGACTCCTCGACCATCGTCAAGTGGCTGCAGCAGACCTATAATTGTGAGGTGGTGACCTTCACCGCCGACCTCGGCCAGGGCGAGGAGCTCGGGCCCGCGCGCGACAAAGCGCTGTCCCTTGGGGTCAAGCCCGAGAACATCTTCATCGAGGATCTGCGTGAGGAATTCGTCCGCGACTACGTCTTTCCGATGTTCCGCGCCAACACGGTCTATGAAGGCCAGTACCTCCTGGGCACCTCGATCGCCCGGCCGCTGATCGCCAAGACCCAGATCGACATCGCCCGCAAGGTCGGCGCCGACGCGGTCTCCCACGGCTCGACCGGCAAGGGCAACGACCAGATCCGCTATGAGCTGTCCTACTACGCGCTCGAGCCGGAGATCCGGGTGATTGCGCCCTGGCGCGAATGGGCCTTCCCGAGCCGCGAGGCCCTGAACGACTACGCCGAGAAAAACCAGATCACCATCACCAAGGACAATCGTGGCGAGGCCCCGTTCTCCGTCGACGCCAACCTTCTGCACTCGTCCTCGGAAGGCAAGGTGCTGGAGGACCCGGCGGTCGAGGCCCCCGAATTCGTCTACCAGCGCACCATCGCGCCGGAAGGCGCGCCGGACCGGCCGCACATTTTCACCATGGACTTCGAGAGGGGCGATCCGACAGCCATCGACGGCGAGCGGCTGTCGCCGGCGGCCTTGCTGACCCGGCTGAACGAGCTTGGCCACGACAACGGCATAGGGCGGCTGGACCTGGTCGAGAACCGCTTCGTCGGCATGAAGTCGCGCGGCGTCTACGAGACCCCCGGCGGCGCCATCCTTCTGGTGGCGCACCGGGGCATCGAGTCCATCACCCTGGACCGCGGCGCGGCGCACCTGAAGGACGAGCTGATGCCGCGCTACGCCGAGCTGATCTATAACGGCCTATGGTTCTCACCCGAACGCGAGATGCTGCAGGCGCTGATCGACCGGAGCCAGGAGCCCGTAACCGGTCAGGTCAGGATCAAGCTCTACAAGGGCAATGTGACGGTGATCGGCCGCACTAGCCCCCATTCCCTCTACGATCAGGACCTAGTCACCTTCGAGGAGGGCGTCCAGGCCTATGACCACAACGACGCCTCGGGCTTCATCAAGCTGAACGCGCTGCGCCTGCGCGTCGGCGCGCGGCGCGGGCGCAAGGCGCATTAGGCCGCCTCAGTTCTGCTGGTAGGGTGAGACCGCATCAGCGCGCACCAAGCCGTGGGTCGATCCGCCGACGCCGGCGATGATGAACTGCACCGCCATCGCGCAAAGGATCAGGCCCAGCACCCGCACCACGATGGTCATGCCGATGCGGCCGAGCAGGCGCGAAATCAGGCTGGTGGTCCAGAAGAAGGGTACGATCAGCGCCGAGACTAGAGCGATGACCCCCAAGCCCGCGCCGAAGCCGGCCAGCCCATAAGGCTTGGCCTCGCCGGCATAGATCACCACGGTCGAGATCGCCCCGGGGCCGATGAGCAGCGGCATGGCGAAGGGCACGACCAGCCGTTCGAACCGCTCCCGCGCATAGGCGCCTGTTGAGAGCGGCGCCGCATCGGCGGTCACCGCCGGGTCGGTGAAGCGGGCGGTGAAGTCGTTGCGGGCCATGTCCAGGCCGAGCAGTAAGAGCAGGACGCCGCCGGCGATGCGAAAGGCCGACAGCGAGATGCCGAAGAAGCGCAGCAGGCTGAGGCCCGAAACATAGATCAGCGCCAGAAAAATCAGGGAAAACAGCGCGATATAGAGGGCCAGCCGCCGCCGGCCGGCCGGGGTCGCGCCTACCGTGGCCGCTGCGAACACCGGCACGTTGCCGATTGGATCGATCAGCGCGAACAGGGCGACGAAGAAGTTGACGCTGAGATCGGCGAGGCTCATCTTCCGCCCTTAGCCCAAATCAACGCTTTTTGCGCCGTAGGCGAAAGCTCGCGCGCGTCCAAAGGAGCCGCCATGCCTACCGTCGAGCTCGCCCGTGAGGGCGGCCAGCGCACCGATCCACGCCTGATTCTGGCCCTGGACGTGCCGGCGCGCGCCGACGCTGAATCCATGGTCGAGCGGCTAGGCGACAGTGTGCTGTTCTACAAAATCGGTCTGCAGCTGCTTGCCGGCGGCGGTATGGAGACGGCCCGCGACCTGAAACGGCGCGGGCGCAACGTCTTCCTCGACTGGAAGCTGCACGACATCGGCGCGACGGTGGAGAAAGCGACCGCGGCCATCGTGGCGACGGGCGCTTGCGACCTGCTTACCGTCCATGCCGAGCCGCAGGTGATGGCCGCCGCCGTTCGTGGCCGCGCCGGGGCGGTCGGCGCCAAGATCATCGGCGTCACCGTGCTGACCAGCCTGACCCAGGAAGACCTGGCCGAGATCGGCTACGAACAGACCATCGCCGCCCTGGTCGAGTTGCGCGTTCGCCAGGCGATCGACGCCGGCATCGACGGCATCGTCACCAGCCCGCGCGAGGCGGCGATCGCCCGGCGCATCGGCGGTCCGAACTTTCTGGTGGTGACCCCGGGCGTCCGGCCCGGCTGGGCCAGGGCCGACGATCAGGCGCGGGCGGCCACCCCGCTCGAGGCGCTCGCCGCCGGCGCCAGTCATATCGTCGTCGGCAGACCGATCACCGCCGCCAACGATCCGCGCGCCGCCGCGTTCAACGTCGCCGGGGAGATGGCCGCGCGCTAATCACCACTGTGGCCGCCGCCTCCGCGGCCGCAACCGCCTGGGGTCCAAGGTTAAGCCGCGTCAGTCCCTCCGCGCGACAGGCGCATCCGCCATTAGAAGTCGACAGCGATGCCGTTGAGCTCCCAGTCGCCATAGCGGGTCGGTTCAGGGCCCTTGCGGCCGCCGATCTCGGCCGTCGCCGCTTGCTGGGCGGCGACGGCCGCCTGGCGACGTTCCTCGGCCTCGGCCAGCGCGCGTCGCGCCGCGTCGCTGAGAACTTTCCGAACGCGGCTGGTGTCGATATTCATGTCGTCCATGCAGCGAATTTAGGCCCGCGGACGCGGACGCGCCAGCCTTGACCCCGGCGCTCATGCGGCGCACGGCCTCATGCGTGACGTTCAGCTCCCCCGACGACCCCGCCAACGACCTAGCCGCCCGCGACGCCGCCCTAAGCCTCGCCAGCGCCGCCCTCGATCGCCGCGGCGGCCTGGAGCAGGCGCTTGAGCAGAAGCCGTTCTCCACACTCGAACCGCGCGATCGCGCCTTCGCGCGCATGCTGGCCATGACCCTGCTGCGCCGGCTGGGCGCGATCGATTCGCGTCTGCAGGCGCGGCTGGCGAAGGAACCGCCGGAGCCGGTGGTCATGCTGCTGCGGCTCGGCCTCGTCCAGGCTCTCTATCTCGACACTCCGGACTTCGCGGCGGTGGACACCACCGTGCGGCTGGCGGAGCGGGACAAGACCACCCGGCCGTTCAAGGGCCTGATCAACGGCGTCCTTCGTAGCATCCTGCGCGAACCGCCGCACAAGGACGATCCGGAAGCCCTGGTCCCCGGTTGGCTATACGCCCGCTGGCACGCAGCCTATGGCGAGGCCGACGCGCGCGCTATCGCCGCCGTGGTCCCGTTCGAGCCGGCCACCGACCTGACCCCGCGAGACCCAACCGAGGCCGCCGAACTGGCCGCGCTGCTGGAGGCGGAAGTGCTGCCGGGCCCTAGCCTGCGTGTGAGCCAGCACGGCGACGTCGCCAGCTGGTCCGGGTATCACGAGGGGCGCTGGTGGGTGCAGGACGCCGCCGCCGCCATCCCCGCGCGCCTGCTCCAGCTGCAGGCCCGCGAGACCGTGCTCGACCTTTGCGCCGCTCCTGGCGGCAAGACGCTGGAGATGGCCGCGGCCGGGGCCAAGGTCGCCGCGCTCGACCGGTCGGAGCCACGGCTGGCGCGGTTGAGGCAGGCGCTGCATCGCACCGGCCTCGCCGCCGAGATCGTCACCGCCGACGCCGCGTCCTGGGGCGACCCGCGCCGGTTCGCCGCCGTCCTGCTCGATGCACCCTGCTCGGCTACAGGCACGTTTCGTCGCCATCCCGACGTGCTCTGGGGATCGAAACCCGGCGACATCGCCAGCCTGGCCGGCGTCCAGGCGCGGCTGCTGGACGCCGCCGCCGACCGGGTCGAGCCGGGCGGGCGGCTGGTCTATTGCGTCTGCTCGCTGGAGCCGGAAGAGGGCGAGGCCCAGATGGAGGGGCTGCTCAAGCGCCGGCCCGACCTCAGCCTCTGGCCGATCGCACCAGGCGAGGGCGGATCGCCGGAGGCGTCGGTAACGCCGGCGGGCACCTTACGCATCCTGCCGCACCACCGCCAAGGCGCACTGGACGGCTTTTTTGTCGCCCGCTTTCGGAAAGCCTAGCCCGCCGTCTTGCGTCGCTTCAG
>DASQSO010000012.1:0-3800 GCA_035642335.1 Caulobacteraceae bacterium | reverse complement strand
CGGCGCGCTGGTCGAAGCGCCGTTGCGCCGCCTGGATCTGCGGCTGTTTCTCGCGGGCCCACAGGCTCAGCGCTTCCACGGGCGTCCACAGCGAGCGGCCCAGCTCGGTCAGCTCATAGTCCACGCGCGGCGGCACGGTGGGATAGACCGTCCGCGTCACCAGCCCGTCACGCTCCAGCCCGCGCAGGGTCAGGGTCAGCATGCGCTGGGAAATGCCGCCGACCATGCGCTTGATCTCGTTGAAGCGCCTGGGCCCGTCGCCCAGCAGGCTGACGATCAGCACGCTCCACTTGTCGCCGACCCGGGCCAGCACCTGGCTCACCGCGCGGCAGTCCGAGCTTTGCGGGTCGTGGACGATGGCGGTCACTTGCATGTGCCTCTCAGCCAAATTTGTGCCTCCTTGCGGCTCTCCAGGGTGGTTACTCATATAGGTCTGGTCACAAACTTATACTACAGGTGAACCAATGAAACTGCTCCATGTCGACGCCAGCGTGCTGGGTTCCAACTCGGTCAGCCGGCAGGTTTCCGCCGCCGCGGTCGAACGCCTGAAGGCACAGACTCCGGGCCTCGAAGTCATCCGCCGCGACCTCGCGATCCAGCCGTTGCCGCACCTTACCGGCGAGCACTTGGCCAGGGCGGAGAGCGTCCAGGATGAGCTGGCCGCCGGCCAGGCGGCGCTGGACGAGTTCCTCGCCGCGGACATCGTGGTGATCGGCGCGCCAATGTACAATTTCACCATCCCGACCCAGCTCAAGGCCTGGATCGACCGCATCCTGATCGCCGGCAAGACCTTCCGCTATGGCGCCGCCGGGCCCGAGGGTCTGGCCGGCGACAAGCGGGTGATCATCGCTATCTCCCGCGGCAACTTCTACGGACCCGGCGCTCCCGCCGAAGCGGCCGAGCACCTGGAGACTTACCTGCGCACCGTCTTCGGCTTCATCGGCGTCACCAACGTCGAATTCATCGTCGCCGAGGGCGTCCAGGCCGGCCCCGAACACCGGGTCAAGGCGATCGAGGGCGCGCTCGAACGCGCCACCCACCTCGAGGCCGCCTAGGCGTCCTCGTCCTCGTACCCCACCAGCGACAGAGGCCTGGCCGCTATGCCGTTCAGTTCGGCCCAGCGCGCCAGGGCCTCTTCGCGGCCGTGGGTGATCCAGAGCTCGCCGGGCGCCAGCTCCGCGATCGTGCCGGTCAACTCATCCCAGTCGGCATGGTCGGAGATCACCAGGGGCAGTTCCACCCCCTGCTGCCGCGCCCGGGCGCGCACCCTCATCCAGCCGGAGGCGAAGGCGCCGACCGGATCGGCGAAGCGCCGCGCCCAGCGGTCGGCGATGGCCGATGGCGGGGCGATGACGATCTGGCCGGCCAGGTCGCCGCCGGTCTCGCTGGCGGCGGGCGCCAGCGGGCCCAGGTCCACGCCGTGCCTCTCGTAGAGGGCGTTCAGCCGCTCAAGGGCGCCGTGGACATGGATGGTCTTTGCATACCCCGCCTCGCGCAGCAGCATGATCACCCGCTGCGCCTTGCCCAGCGCGTAGGCGCCGACCAGATGGGTGCGCTCGGGAAACTGCTCGACCGATTTCACCAGCTTGGCGATCTCGCCGGAGTCCGGCGGATGGCGAAAGACCGGCAGGGCGAAGGTCGCCTCGCTGACGAAGACGTCGCACGGGACGGGCTCGAAAGCCGCGCAGGTGGGATCGCGCCGGCGCTTGTAGTCGCCGGAGACCACGACCGTCACGCCCTTCCAGCGCACCACGACTTGCGCCGAGCCCAGTATGTGGCCCGCTGGAACGAGGCTGACCTCGACGCCGTCGCGCACCGCCGTCTCGCCATAGGCCAGCGGTTGGACCTGGCCGGCGAAGTCCTCGCCATAGCGCAGGCTCATGATGTCCAGGGTCGCCGCCGTGGCCAGCACCATGCCGTGGCCGGCGCGGGCGTGGTCGGAATGGCCGTGGGTGATCACCGCCCGGTCCACCGGCCGCACCGGGTCGACGAAGAAGTCGCCGGGCGGGCAGTAGAGCCCCTCGGGCCTTGGGCAAAGCAGGGTTTCCGGTTTCAGCGGCATCGCCGGCAATATAGGCGCGTCGGAGACGGAATGGGCGCCGGACGCGGGCTTGCGGAACCGGCCCCTCGCCGCTAGTTTCCGCCGCCCGCGCTTGGGGACCGAGATTTCGCGTCCCTGGACGACCCCCTGGAGAGGTGGCTGAGCGGTTGAAAGCACCGCACTCGAAATGCGGCATACCCGCAAGGGTATCGGGGGTTCGAATCCCCCCCTCTCCGCCAGCTCGGTACAAAGCTGGGCATGCCACCGGCAGCCGAGTCTACGCGCAGCCCGGCGGCGAGTGGCCCGGCGCGCGCGGCGGCAGCGGCCGACACCCCTCAGGCGCGATCTTTTTCGGCCAGATCGGCGAAATTCTTGATCTTGATCGAACGATCCGCGAAGCGCGCCACGATCTCCAGCTCGCCGCCCATCGCCTCGATGAAGCGGCGCAGGGTGCTGACATACATGTCCGCCCGCTTCTCGATCTTGGCGACCGAGCCCTGTCCGACCTGGAGCGTCTGGGCGATCTCATCCTGAGAGAACTTCAAGGCCCGCCTCACCTCGGCAAGGTCCATATCCTCGCCGAGCCGCCGCGCCTCGGCCTCGGCCTCGGCCCGCGCCTCCGGCGTCATGCGGGCGCGCAACGCGGCGAATGAATGCCTACCGGCCATCGTCTTTCTCCTTCTCCAGTTCGGCCAGATGCTGGTCATAGAGGTCATCGGCCGCCGGGATCATCCGGTCGTAGAAACGCTTGTCGCCGGTCTTGTCGCCGCCGATCAGCAGAATGGCCCTGCGGCGCGGATCGAAGGCGTAGAGCACCCGCAGGGGCTTGCCGCCGCTCTGCACCCTGAGTTCCCGCATATGGGCGTGCCGTGATCCATTGACGCCGCTCGAATAGGGAAACGGCAGGTTGGGACCGCGACTCTCCAGCTTGCGGACATGGGCGTCCAGGCTGATATGCTCGGCCTCGGTGAGCGTGTCCCACCAGGCGCCGAACTCGTCCGTATACTCGATACTCGACCGGCCATTCCACAAAATGAATACTATTCCCCAATTGGCCAGTTCTCAAGGACTTTCAGCGTTGGCCAGGCGTGCGCTCGGCCGCCTGCCGCTTCAGCCGGCCGGCCGCCGCCTGGCCCCGTCCGATCCGCGAGCACCTCCCCTTACCAGGCGACCGCCGCGACGCTTGCCGCCGACCATCTGGGCGTGGGTGAGCGGCCCGCCGTTCGCCTTGGCCGCCGCCTTCATCACCTGGCCGACGAACGACTGTAACCGACGGCTGCTCGGACCGCCCCGGTCGCGGGTGCGGCCCGTGCGGGGGCGGAAATCGGATGCGTCGTCGCGGCTCATGGACGAGAGGTCGACGCGCCGGCCTCGCCGAGCAAGACCCGGCCGCCTGGCGTCGTACAAACGGGTGCAAAAACAGGGGCTTGGAATGGTCAGCGGCGCCAGGCCGCCGGGCGCAGGCGAGAAACCAGTGTGCAGACAAGGGCTTACTGGGAAACGGAGTTTCCTTTAATCTTGCCCTCATCTTCAATTCCGCAATCTGCCGCCGAATCTACGCCAGAACTCGCCCCCCATGAAACCCAACTTTACTCAACTTTAAGCAGGCAGAGAGCTCCGTATTTGAAGTTCTGATCCGCCTGAAAGCGGCACCATGAATCATCAAGGTATCGACTTCTCCGTCGCGGACAATCATGACGGCACTTGGAGATGGAAGCTGACCGCCGACACGACATCAATGACGCACGTGGAGCGTCTG
>DASQSO010000011.1:0-2131 GCA_035642335.1 Caulobacteraceae bacterium | reverse complement strand
GAGGACAACCGCACCCGCTACCGGCTCCTGGAAACCACCCGGATGTACGCCCTGGAGCGGATGGCCGAGGCGGGCGAGACCGCCGCGGTGCAGCGGCGGCACGCGGGATACTTCGTCGACTTCACCGCGGACGCGCGGCTGGACTACTACAACATTTCCGACGAGGCCTTCTTCGCCCGCTATGCGGCCGACCTGGAAAACGTCGAGCGGGCCATGGACTGGGCCTTCGGTCCAGAGGGCGACACCGAACTCGGTTTGCGCCTGACCGCTTACAGCTGGACTGTGTGGGTCTCGCTCTCCCGAGCTACACAATATCTGCCTTGGTCGGATCTGGCTCTGTCGCGGATCATGCCTCAGACCCACCCGCAGACCGCGCTGCTGGTGCGGCGGGCGGCCGTGAGCCTCAATTCGAACTTCCGTCCGATGCTGGTCCCCTCGCTGGCTCAGCAGATCCTGCCCGAGCTCAGGGCGCAGAACGATCCGTTCCTGCTGGGCGACCCTTTGTGGAGTCTCGCCTTCGCCCTCTTTTTGACGGGCCGCCATGATGAGGCCGTGGCGGCGCATGCCGAGGCGGCCGCCGTCGTAGCGGGTCTGCCCGTGAGCCGTCTCACCTTGGCGACCGGGAGGACCGGTGCGCTCCTGACCTATGACGCTGGCGATCCTGCCGGGGGGTTAGAGCGACTTGCGGCGGGCGCGCGCAAGGCGGACGCGATCGGCGCATATGGGTGGGCCAACCTGATGCTGGTCGACAGATTCATCGTTGATCACCACGTTGCGCCAGAGGTCGCGATCCCAGCCTTGCGCGACCTGCTGGCCCGCATCCGCCCGAACCATATGTTTGCCGCCAACTCGATTGTGGGGGCCACCTATCTATTGGCCAGGCGGCTGGGCCAGCGCAACGCGCCCGGCGACCTGGAGGAGGCCTTCGCGCTGGCCCGGGCGACGGAAAAGGCTCTTGGGCGTAGCGTGCCGGGAAACGTCCGGGTCCTGACGGTTTTCCTGGCGATCGCCGATGGCCGCCCGAGGGACGCGGCCCGGCTTTACGGCTACACCATGTCGACGATGAATCGCATGGGTATCAATTTCACTGGCGCGCGGCAGAACGCGAGCGAGGCCAGGGAACGGCTGCTGGAGTTGCTCTCCGAGACCGACCTGGAGGCCCTCATGGCCGAAGGCGACCGCCTCACCCCCGAACAACATTTCGTGCTGGCCACGAAGCTGGAGGACTGAACGCCCGGAACTCGTCCGACGGCTCCGCCGACGTCCGCTAAGGGGGCGGACGTTCTGTTTTGGAGGCGGGCCCGTGTTGCAACGGCCCAGGAGCTTGCGCCCCTGGGCCGTCCGCACAAGTGCTTTGAACCTGCCGCTACTCGGCGGCGAACTGGTTCATGGTGTTGTTGGCGCCGCCGGCCTTCAGGGCCGCTTCGCCGGCGAAATACTCCTTGTGGTCATCGCCGACGTCGGAGCCGGACATGTTCTGATGCTTCACGCAGGCGATGCCCTGGCGGATCTCCTCGCGCTGGACGTGCTTGACGTAGCCCAGCATGCCCTCCTTGCCGAAATACTCGCGGGCCAGGTTGTCGGTGGACAGGGCCGCCGTGTGATAGGTCGGCAGGGTGATCAGGTGGTGGAAGATGCCGGCGCGCTTGGCCGAGTCCGCCTGGAAGGTGCGGATGCGCTCGTCCGCCTCGTCGGCCAGGTCGGTCTCGTCATAGGCGACGCTCATCAGCCCGTCGCGCTCGTAAGCGGAGACGTCCTTGCCCGCCGCCTTCCAGGCGTCATAGACCTGCTGGCGGAAGTTGAGCGTCCAGTTGAACGAGGGCGAGTTGTTGTAGGCCAGCTTGGCGTTGGGGATGACCTCGCGGATGCGGTCGACCATGCCGGCGATCTGCTCGACGTGGGGCTTTTCGGTCTCGATCCAGAGCAGGTCCGCGCCGTTCCGCAGCGAGGTGATGGAATCGAGCACGCAGCGGTCCTCGCCGGTGCCGGCGCGAAACTGATAGAGGTTCGAGGCCAGGCGCTTGGGCCGCAAGAGCTTGCCGCCGCGGTTGATAATCACGTCGCCGTTGTGGGCGTCGCCGGGGGCGACCTCTTCGCAATCCAGGAAGGCGTTGTACTGGTCGCCCAGGTC
>DASQSO010000010.1:0-2889 GCA_035642335.1 Caulobacteraceae bacterium | reverse complement strand
GGAGTCGCCCAGGGGCGAGCAACCAGGGCTCAAGGCGACCGGCCGGCGATTTCTCGCGTCGGTCGCCTTTGCGCCTTGCCAGCGCCACAAGGCGCGGCGAAGGTCGCGGCCGTTTTTCCCCGCGGCCAAGGCTTTTCAATGATCTCCTCACGACGGCTCCGCCTCCTGGCGAGCGCAACCCTGGCGTTTGCGCTCGGCGCCGCCGCGGCCCGAGCCGCGCCGGCCGTCGCCGCACCGCCGGCCAATGTCTGGCCGCAAACCTACGCAGCCGACCTGCCGCCCGATCCGGCCATGCGTTTCGGGACCCTGCCCAACGGCATGCGCTATGTGGTCGTGAAGAACGCCACGCCGGGCGGCCAGGCCTCGTTCCGCCTGCGTTTCGCCGCCGGCTCGATGGACGAGAGCGCCGCTGAACAGGGCCTGGCCCACCTGCTTGAGCATATGGCCTTCGACGGCTCGACCCACGTGGCCAATGGCGAAATGGTCAAGATCCTCGAGCGCCATGGCCTGGCCTTCGGCGCCGACACCAACGCCTCCACCTCCTGGGAAGAGACCGTCTACAAGCTCGACCTGCCCAAGGCCGACGAGGACACCGTCGACACCAGCCTGATGCTGCTGCGCGAGACCGCCAGCGAACTGACCCTTGCCCAGGACGCCATCGACAAGGAACGCGGCGTGGTGCTGTCCGAGGAGCGCCTGCGCGACACCCCCGAGTACCGGGTCGCCAAGGCCAGCCTGCAGCTGGAGCTGCAGGGCCAGCTGGCCGCCGACCGCTTCCCGATCGGCCAGGTCGAGGCGGTGCGCAACGCCACCCGCGCCCAGCTCGAGGATATCTACACCCGCTACTACCGTCCCGAGCGCGCCGTGCTGGTGGCCGTCGGCGACTTCGATCCCGACGCCATAGAGGCTAAGATCAAGGCGCGGTTCGGCGACTGGGCGCCCAAGGTCGCGCCGGGCCCGGAGCCGGACCACGGCAAGGTGCTGCGGCGCGGCGCGGTAAGCAAACTGGTGGTCGAGCCCGGCGCGCCGCAGGTGGTGGAAATGAGCTGGGTGCAGCCGGCGGATCTTGCGCCCGACTCCAAGGCCAAGCGTCGCGACGACATGATCGACGACCTGGCGCTGGCGGTGCTGAACCGCCGGCTCGACCGGCTGGTGCGCGCCGACGATCCGCCCTTCCTGGGCGCCGGCGCCTTTCGCTCCGACGACTTCCATTCCGCCGAGGTGACCACGGTGCGGACCATCGCCAAGCCGGGCGAATGGGAAAAGGCTCTGCGGGCGGCCGATCAGGCGGTGCGCCAGCTGATCAAGTACGGCGTCTCGGCCGATGAGCTGGGGGTCGAGGTCGACGCCTACCGCGCCTCGCTGAAGGCCGCCGCGGAGGGCGAGGCCACCCGCACCACCCCGTCCCTCGCCGACGACGTCACTGACACAGTCGACACGCCCGAGGTCGAGACCAGCCCGGCCGAGGACCTCGCGCTGTTCGAGGAGGACGTCAAAGGCCTGACCCCCGCCGAGATCAACCAGGCGCTGAAGACCGTCTTCGCCGGCTCGGGGCCGCTGACCCTGGTTTCGACCCAGCAGCCGGTGGGCGGCGACAAGGCGGTGGCCGACGCCTTCGCCAAGATCGAGGCCCAGCCGATCACGGCCCCGACCGCCCAGGCGGCGCTGAGCTGGCCCTACAAAGACTTCGGGACGCCCGGCAAGGTGGTCGACCGGCAGGACATTGCCGACATCGACACCGTCTTCGTGCGTTTTGAGAACGGCGTGCGGCTGACCATCAAGCCGACCAAGTTCCGCGACGACCAGATCCTGGTCCAGGCCCGGGTCGGCCACGGCGAACTCGACCTGCCCAATGACCGGATCACGCCGGAATGGGCGGCCGGCTTGGCCTTCCCCGAAGACGGGCTCGACCAGCTTTCCAGCCAGGACATCGACCAGGTGCTGCGCGCCAAGATCGTCGGGCGCGGCTTCACCGTGACCGACGACGCCTTCGTGCTGTCGGGCGCGACCAAGCCGGACGATCTCGAGACCCAGGTCCAGCTGCTGGCCGCCTATGTCGCCCACCCCGGCTGGCGGCCGGAAGGTTTCGACCGGATGCGCTCATCCGCCCCGGCCATCCTGGACCAACTCGACGCGACGCCGGAGGGTGTGCTCAGCCGCGACCTCGGCCAGTTGCTGCATTCGCGCGACCCGCGCTGGGGCATTCCCGACCGCGCCCAGATCGCCGCCCAGACGCCGGCGGAGCTGAAGGCGCTGCTGCAGAACCCGATCGCCAAGGGCCCGATCGAGGTGGTGGTGGTCGGCGACGTCAATATCGACGACACGATCGAGGCGATTGGCGACACCTTCGGCGCCCTGCCGCCGCGCGAGCCGGTCAGCCCGGACCCGGAGACCGCCGTGGCCTTCCCAGGCCCGACGCCGAGCCCCATCGTGCTGACCCACAAGGGCCGCGCCGACCAGGCCATCGGCATGATCGCCTGGCCGACCGACGACTTCCTCTCCGACACCAACCGGGCGCGCAAGCTCAGCATCCTCAGCGCCGTGATGCAGCTGCGGCTGACCGACCAGCTGCGCAAGGCCGAGAGCGTCACCTATTCGCCGTCGGCCTCCTCCGCGTCGTCGAGCGTCTTTGCACACTACGGTTACCTCTCGGCCCGGGTGGAGATTCCGCCGGGCAAGCTGAACGACTTCTTCGGCGACGTGGCGACCATCACCGCCGACCTGCGCGACAGGCCGATCAGCGACGACGAACTCGAACGGGCCAAGAAACCGGCGCTCGACGACCTGGAACAGCGGCGCGAAACCAACGAATACTGGCTGAACGCCCTGGCCGGAGTGCAGACCGATCCTCGGCGCCTGAACGCCATCCGCACCTCGGTCGCCCAGGTC
>DASQSO010000009.1:0-8306 GCA_035642335.1 Caulobacteraceae bacterium | reverse complement strand
GTCGTGGATCAGCTGGGCCAGATCCTCGATCGAATAGATGTCGTGGTGTGGAGGCGGTGAGATCAGGCCCACGCCCGCCGTCGAATGGCGCACCCGGGCGATGTTCTTGTCGACCTTATGGCCGGGGAGTTGGCCGCCTTCCCCAGGCTTGGCGCCCTGGGCCATCTTGATCTGGATGTCGTCGGCGTTGACCAGGAATTCGGCGGTGACGCCGAAGCGGCCCGAGGCGACCTGCTTGATCGCCGAGCGCATGGAATCGCCATTAGGCATCGGCTTGAAGCGATCGGTCTCCTCGCCGCCCTCGCCAGTGTTGGAACGGCCGCCGATGCGGTTCATGGCAATGGCCAGCGTGGTGTGGGCTTCGCGGCTGATGGAACCGAAGCTCATGGCGCCGGTGGAGAAGCGCTTGACGATATCGCTGGCCGGTTCGACCTCGTCCAGGCTGACCGGCGCCTCGGCGGACTTCAGCCGCATCAGGCCGCGCAGGGTCAGCAACCGCTCGCTCTGCTCGTTGATGCTGGCGGCGAAGGCGGCATAGGCCTCGGGCAGTTCGCCGCGCACGGCGTGCTGAAGGTTGGCCACCGATTCCGGCGTCCAGGCGTGTTCTTCGCCGCGCAGGCGGAAGGCGTAGCCGCCGCCGACGTCGAGCATGTCGCGATAGATCGGCGCGTCGCCATAGGCGTCGCGGTGGCGCTGCGCTGTCTCGGCGGCGATCTCGGCCATGCCGACGCCCTCGATCAGGCTGTCCGTGCCGGTGAAGTATTTTTCCACAAAGGCCGAGGACAGGCCAACGGCATCGAAGCGCTGGGCGCCGCAATAGGACTGGTAGGTAGAGATGCCCATCTTGGACATCACCTTCAGCACCCCCTTGCCGACGGCCTTGATATAGTTCTTCTGCACCTCATGGCGCTTCAGCGGCAGATTGTTCTGCACACGGAGCTGTTCGAGGGTTTCGAAGGCCAGATAGGGATTGATCGCCTCGGCGCCATAGCCGGCCAAGACGCAGAAGTGATGCACCTCCCTCGCCTCGCCGGTCTCGACCACCAGGCCGGTCTGCATGCGCAGGCCCTGGCGGATCAGGTGATGGTGCACCGCGGCCGTGGCCAGCGCCGCCGGGATGGCGTTGCGTTCGGCCGACAGCGCCCGGTCCGACAGGATCAGGATGTTGTTGTCGGCCAGCACCGCGTCAGTGGCCGCGGCGCAGATACGCTCCACCGCCCGCTCAAGGCCGACGTCGCCGTGTTCGGCCGGGTCGGTGATGTCGATGGTGGCCGTGCGGAAGGCGCCGTCGACCAGGGTCGAGATGGAGCGGATCTTCTCAAGATCGGCGTTGGTCAGCACCGGCTGCGAGACTTCCAGCCGCTTGTGCGCGCCGGCTTGGTGGCCGAGCAGGTTCGGCCGAGGCCCGATCATCGAGACCAGCGACATCACCAGCTCCTCGCGGATCGGGTCGATCGGCGGGTTGGTGACCTGGGCGAACCTCTGCTTGAAGTAGTCGTAGAGCAGCCTCGGGCGCCGCGAGAGCGCCGCCAGCGGCGTGTCGGCGCCCATGGAGCCGACCGGATCGTCGCCGGTCTGGGCCATGGGCTCCAGGAAGAACTGGATGTCTTCCTGGGTATAGCCAAAGGCCTGCTGGCGATCGAGCAGGCCGGCCGGATCGTTGGTCAGGCCCGCCTCGCCGCGCGGCGCCGGATCGGGCAGCTCTTCCAGCTTGTACTGGGTCTGCTTCAGCCAGGCGTCATAGGGCTCGGCGTCGGCCAGGGCGGCCTTGATCTCGTCGTCCTCGATGATGCGGCCCTGCTCCAGGTCGATCAGCAGCATCTTGCCCGGCTGCAGCCGCCACTTGCGGGTGATGTTGGCCTCCGGAATCGGGAGCACGCCGGATTCCGAGGCCATGATCACGTGGCCGTCGTCGGTGCAGCAGAACCGCGCCGGGCGAAGACCGTTGCGGTCCAGCGTGGCGCCGATCTGGCGGCCGTCGGTGAAGGCGATCGCCGCCGGCCCGTCCCAGGGCTCCATCAGCGCGGCGTGGTACTCGTAGAAGGCCTTGCGCTTGGCGTCCATCAGCGGATTGCCAGCCCAGGCCTCCGGGATCAGCATCATCATGGCGTGCGCCAGCGGGTAACCACCGGCGAGCAGCAACTCGAGCGCGTTGTCGAGCTTGGCCGTATCGGAATCGCCTTCCTTTATCAGCGGCCACATCTTGTCGAGATCGGGGCCCAGCAGCGCCGATTCCATGGTGCGGCGGCGGGCGTTCATCCAGTTGGCGTTGCCGCGCTCGGTGTTGATCTCGCCGTTGTGGGCGATGAACCGGTACGGGTGGGCGCGCTTCCAGGATGGGTAGGTGTTGGTGGAAAACCGCTGGTGGACCAGGGCCAGCGCCGTTTCGGCCAACGGATTGGTCAGGTCGCTGTAATAGGTCCCAAGCTGGCGGGCGAGCAGAAGGCCCTTGTAGACCACCGTCCGCGACGAGCAGGACGGCATGTAGAGCTCGGTCAGGCCCGGAAGGTTGTGCTTCCTGGCCTGCTCCTCGAGCGGGTTCTGCGTCTGCTTGCGGATGACCAGAAGCTTGCGCTCGAAGGCGTCCTGGTCGCGCGCGCCGTGACCGCGGGCGATGATCGCCTGACGGATCAGCGGCATCTCCTCAAGCACGGTCTTGCCGAGGCCGTCCGGATTGATCGGCACCTCGCGCCAGCCAACCAGAGCCTGACCCTCGACGGCGATGAAGTGCTCGAACTGCTGTACGGCGAATTCGCGCGCCGCCGCGTCCTGCGGCAGGAAGCACATGGCCACGCCATAGTCGCCGGGCGGCGGCAGGGTGAGCCCGTTGGTCTCCGCCCAGTCGCGCAACAAGGCGTCGGGGATCTGGATCAGGCAGCCGACGCCGTCGCCGACCAGCGGGTCCGCGCCCACCGCGCCGCGGTGGTTCAGGTTGAGCAGGATCTCGAGCCCGCGACGAATGATGTCGTGCGATTTGCGGCCGTTGATATTGGCCACAAACCCTACGCCGCACGCATCATGTTCGTTTCGCGGGTCATAGAGACCCTGACTTGGCCTAAACCCCATTCGGGCGATACCTTCTCAATTTGTCCTCTTTGAACCAACCAACCATCACCGTGGCGACGTCCCGGTCGCCAGGCGAAAACTCCATTTTCGCACGTTTTCAGGCCGAGCGTCCATTTTTGGGCGCCGGCGTAGAAACAGTAATTCCGCTGGCGTGGCAAGGCGCAACAAAGCCGCGCCATCCCTGCCCAAGTCTCAGCCGTCTTGCCTAAAGCTGGGGCTGACGCAACGCCAAACAAGGCTTGGCGATCAACAGGTCGTGACGGGCGGCCTTCAGCCGATCCCGGCACGCCATCTCCCGGTCCTGATCGGAGGTCGTGAATGCCCGCGGCAACCGCGCCGGCGCCAATTCCTCGATCCCCCTCACGCCTTCGGATAGAGGATCATCTGGGTGCAGCGAAAGAGGGCGATGGTCTTGCCGCTTTCCTGATGGCGGGCCTCGGCGTCCCAGACCTGGGTGGTGCGCCCGGCATGGACGCAGCGCGCTTCGCAGACCACGGTCCCATTCGTCGCCGTGCCAAGGTAGTTCGCCTTCAATTCGATGGTGGTGAAACCGCTGGCGCCCTCGGGCAGGCTGTTGGCGCAGCCATAGCCGCAGGCCGTATCCACCAGGCCAATGACGCTGGCGGCGTGCAGGAACCCATTCGGAGCGACATGATGCCTGGTCACCGCGAACCGCCCAGTGATCAGGGCCGGATCGTCGAGATTGACCTCCAGCCCCAGAAGATCGGGCAGAAAGCCCTTCTGGCGTTCGGCGAAGGCGTCGGTGGCGTTCATGGCGCTTCCGGTTCAGCGGTCGATATGGCCGAGATGGTCCCCTGCCCTGACGTCAGACAAGAGGCCGCCGCTGAGTGGGCCACCGATAAGTGATTGCCGAAAACCTGATCCTGGCCATATTGCGCGCCAAAGGCCGCTTGTCGTCGGCCGTGAACCTTGGAGGACGTCCGGATGAAAGCCGCCGTGTTGCGTGAAGTTGGCAAGCCCCTGCAGATCGAGGACGTCAAGATCGGCAAGCCTGGCCCGCACGAGGTGCTGATCCGCACCGCCGCGGCCGGCGTCTGCCACTCCGACCTCCACTTCATGGAAGGCAAGTACCCCTTCCCGCTGCCGGCGGTGCTCGGCCACGAGAGCGCCGGCGTCGTCGAGCAGGTCGGCTCCGAAGTGCGCACCGTGAAGGTGGGCGATCACGTCATCACCTGCCTTTCGGCCTATTGCGGCCATTGCGACCAGTGCCTTACCGGCCACATGTCGCTGTGCCAGAGCCCCGACACCCGCCGCGAACAGGGCGCCGAGCCGCGCATCACCTCGGCGAGCGGCAACATGAACCAGTATCTGAACCTGTCCTCGTTCGCCGAGCAGATGCTGATCCACGAGCACGCCTGCGTTTCCATCCGAAAGGACATGCCGCTCGACCGCGCCGCCCTGATCGGCTGCGGCGTGACCACCGGCATCGGCGCGGTGATCCACACTTCCAACGTCCGGCCGGGCGAGACCGTGGCCGTGATCGGCTGCGGCGGCGTCGGCCTGGCCGCCATCAACGGCGCGGCGATCGCCGGCGCCGGACGCATCATCGCCATCGACACGGTCGCGTCGAAGGACAACCTGGCCCGGCATTTCGGCGCCACCGACTTCATCAACGCCGCTGAAGGCGATCCAGTGAAACAGGTCATGGAGATGACCGGCGGCGGCGTGCACCACAGCTTCGAGGCCATCGGCCTCGGCAAGACCGCCGAGCAGGCCTTCAACATGCTGCGCCGCGGCGGCACGGCCAACGTCATCGGCATGATCCCGGTCGGTCAGACGGTGACCCTGATGGGCGCGGCCTTCCTCGGCGAAAAGCGGCTGCAGGGCTCGCTGATGGGCTCCAACCGCTTTCCGGTCGACATGCCGCGCTTCGTCGACATGTACATGTCCGGCAAGCTGAAACTCGACGAGATGATCTCGCGCCGGATCAAGCTGGACCAGGTCAACGAAGCCTTCGACGAGATGAAGACCGGCGAAATCGCCCGCTCGGTGATCGTTTTCGACGCATAGGCGCTCTTATTTCCGTTCATTCCCGCCTTCGCGGAAATGAACGGATTGTTGGTGGCGCCCGAGAAAATCCGAGCCTTATTTCAGTTGTGACGTTTCGTTGATTCGAGAGGCGGGTTAGGACCCGCCTTACGTCGGCGAGCCGGTGACTCGTGGGCGCTGGAGCCTCGGATGCCTGCTCAAGCCATCGTCATCATCGGCGCGACCGGAGATCTCGCGCAGCGGATGCTGTATCCGTCGCTGTATTTCCTGGACAGCGAAGGGCTTTTGCCGCCCGACTTCCGCATCATCGGCGGCGCGCGGTCCGACCTGGCGATCGACGACTTTCTGGCGCGCGTCGAGGCTAGCATCCGCGACCGCGCCGAGGGCTATTTCAAGTCGGAGGTCTGGGAGCGCTATCGCCGCCGGCTGGGCTATTGCGTCGTCGACGCCGAGCGGCCGGCGACCTTCCGCAACCTGGCCAAGCTGTTGGGCGGCGCGCGTGAGGTGATCTTCTACCTGTCGACCTCGCCCAGCCTCTACGACGCCATCAGCGCCAATCTGCGCGAGGCGGAACTGGCCAAGCCGGACAGCCGCGTCATCGTCGAAAAGCCGATCGGCCGCGATCTGACCAGCTGTATCGACATCAACGATGCCCTGGCCCGCACCTTCCACGAGCGCGAGATCTTCCGCATCGATCACTATCTGGGCAAGGAGACGGTGCAGAACCTGATCGCGCTCAGGTTCGCCAACGCCCTGTTCGAGCCCTTATGGAACAAGGTCACCATCGAGCACGTGCAGATCACCGTCGGCGAAACCGTCGGGGTCGAGGGGCGCTGGTCCTATTACAATGAGTACGGGGCGCTCAGGGACATGGTGCAGAACCATGTGCTGCAACTGCTCTGCTTGGTGGCGATGGAGCCGCCGGCCAGCCTCGATCCGGACTCAGTGCGCAACGAGAAGGTCAAGGTGCTGCGCTCCTTAAGGCCGATCACTGGCCGCGAGGTCGAGCGCAAGACGGTGCGCGGTCAGTACCGCGCCGGGGTCGCCGACGGCGCCTCGGCGGCAGGCTATCTCGACGAGACTGGCGGCGGGGCCAGCGACACGGAGACCTTCGTCGCCGTGCAGGCGAATGTGGACAACTGGCGCTGGGCCGGCGTGCCCTTCTACCTGCGCACCGGCAAGCGGCTGCCGAGCAAGAGCTCTCAGATCATCATCCAGTTTCGCGACGTGCCCCACTCGATCTTCGCCGGCGACGACCTGATGGCCAACCGGCTGACCATCCGCCTGCAGCCGGAGGAAGAGATCGCCCTGACGTTGATGAACAAGACCCCGAGCCTCGACGGAATGGAACTGCGGCCGGTGGCGCTGAACCTCAGCCTGACCGATGCGTTTCGCGTCGAGGCGCCGCGCCGGCGCATCGCTTATGAACGGCTCCTGCTTGAAGCGATCAAGAACAACCAGACCCTGTTCGTGCGCCGCGACGAGGCGGAGGCCGCCTGGGCCTGGATCGACGCCATCGAGGAGGGCTGGTCGCACTACGGCGTCAAGCCTTCGCCCTATGCGGCCGGCTCGTGGGGCCCATCGGGCGCCTTTGCCCTGACCGAGCGGAACGGACACAGCTGGTATGAGTGACATCGGTAATATGGGCGACGACGACCATCTGTTCGATGACAGGGAGAGCCTGTTCGCGACCCTGGCCATGGACATCACGGTCCGGCTGACCGACGCCGTCACCGAGCGCGGTCGCGCCAGCATGGTCGCCACCGGCGGGACGACGCCCGGGCCGCTCTACGACGCGCTTTCGGCAGAGCCGGCGCCCTGGGACAGGGTCGAGATCGCCCTGACCGACGAGCGCTGGGTCGAGCCCGACAGCAACGACAGCAACGAGGGCCTGGTGCGCCGGCGTCTGTTGCGCGATCGGGCGGCGGCGGCCGAGTTGTTCGGCCTGAAGACCGCCGATCTGACCCCCGGCGACGCCGAGGCCAAGGTCAACCGGGCGCTGGCCGAGATGACGCGCCCGTTCGATCTGGTCATCCTGGGCATGGGCGAAGACGGCCACATCGCTTCGCTCTTCCCGCACGCGCCGGAGCTGAAGCGGGCTCTGAACGCCGGGCCGGAAGAGCTTGTCTGCGCCGTCGACCGTCCCGAAGCCGCCGGCGCCGCCGCGCGGATGTCGCTGACCCTGCCGGCGCTGCTCGACTCGCGCCTGATCATCATCCTGATCGAGGGCCAGGCCAAGCTGGATGTGATCAGGCAGGCGCGGCAGGGCGGCGATGCCGCGGAGCTGCCAGTGCGGGCCGTGCTGAATCAGTCGGCGGTTCCGGTCGAGGTCTGGTGGGCGCCGTGAACGTCGATGCGTTGATGACCACGGGGCCGGTGATCCCCGTGCTCACCATCGATCGGCTCGAGGACGCGGTCCCGCTGGCGCGCGCCCTGGTCGAGGGCGGTCTGAGGCCGCTGGAAATCACCCTGCGCACCGACTGCGCGCTGGAGGCCATCGCCCTCATCGCCCGCGAGGTCCCGGACGCCATCGTCGGAGCCGGCACGGTTCTGAACGCCGGCGACGTCGATCGCGCGATCCGGGCCGGCGCGCGGTTTATCGTCAGCCCGGGCCTCACCGATCCACTGATCGCCGCGGCCCTATCGAACGCCGTCCCGTTCCTGCCCGGCGTGGCCACCGCGGGCGAGGTGATGCGCGGCCTCGATGCCGGTCTGACGCGCTTCAAGTTCTTCCCGGCCGAATCTTCGGGCGGGGCGGCGGCGCTTAAATCGCTGTACGGTCCCTTCGCCGAGTGCCGCTTCTGCCCGACCGGCGGCGTCTCCGCGGCGAGCGCGCCACACTACCTCGCCCTGCCTAACGTAGCCTGCGTCGGCGGCGCCTGGGTCGCGCCCGCGGATGCCGTCAAGGCGGGGGATTGGCCGCGGATCGCCGAACTCGCCCGCGCCGCCGCGGCCCTTGAGGCGGCCTAAAGCCGGCTCAGGCGCCGGCGGCGGCGCCCCGCTGATCGGTCCAGCTCACCACCTGGTTCAGGACTTCGGTGGCGCCGGTGTCGAAAGCCTCGACGATGGAGCTGACACGATTGTCCGACGCCGGCGCCCGGCTGACAAAGACCTGATCGGCCATGACCTTGCGGTCGGTCGCGTTGATCAGAACCGCGTGCACCGTGACGACCACCGTCGGCGGGGCCTTGGGATCGCTGTAGCGGGCCTCGAAGCTCTGCACGTCCAGC
>DASQSO010000008.1:0-6727 GCA_035642335.1 Caulobacteraceae bacterium | reverse complement strand
GTCCTGCACCTGGACCGCCGCATGTACCTGGATCCCGGCGAGGGCGAACTGCCGCACCCGGTGCTGTCCCAGCTCGAGAAACTGCGGGCGGCCTTCGGGCGGTAGCGCCGCACCCTTTTCCGTCGCGGGCTCATCGCAAACCCGTCATCGCCTCAACTCAACCCGTCATCGCCCGACTCTTGTTCGGGCGACCGATATCCTTCACCGTCATGGCCCGGCTTGTCCGGGCCACCCATAGACACGATTCCGTCCGGAAAGATCAGGTGTTCATGGGTCGCCCGAACAAGTCGGGCGATGACGATGGAGGTATGGGGTCGCGCCCTACCAGGGCCGCCGGAACGCATCCTCGTGGTCCCAGTGGATGCGGTCGGCGACCGCGTTGAGGTTGGCTTCAAGCTGGGCGGTCTCGTTGTCGGTCAGCTGGCCGTCGTGGTCGCCGCGCATATGGTTTTCCTGGTCGCGGATGCCGTCGATCTGGTCGTGGATGCGGTCGTATTCATCATGACTGATCGAACGATCGTCGCGGGCCAGGTCGACGCGCCTGGACAGCCAGTCCTCGCGCTGTTTCAGCGTCCAGTTTCCATGACCGGCGACCACCGCATTGGCGTCAACGCCTTCGTCGAAGGCGGACTGGGCGAAGGTTGGGGCCGCTGACAGGAGCGCGATCGCCGCCGCGCCCAGCAGGATAGGTTTGAGGGTTTTCATCGGGCTTCTCCGGTTTAAGGATGCGCCCCCCCTTGTGGAGAAAAACGCGTGAAGCCCGGAAGAGTGCCCTAAAAAACAGGCCGCCGAAGTTTCGCCGGCGCCTACTTCTTCATGAAGCCGCCGTACTTGGAGTTGAAGCGCGACACACGCCCGCCGCGATCGAGCAGGGCCTGGTTGCCGCCGGTCCACGCCGGATGGGTCTTCGGATCGACGTCCAGGTTCAGCGTCGCGTCCGGCTTGCCGTAGGTCGAACGGGTCCGATAGCTGGTCCCATCGGTCATCACCACGGTGATGAAGTGGTAGTCGGGATGGGTGTCCTGTTTCATCGTCTCGGGCGCCGGTTTGTACGGAAGGTCCGCGCCTATACACGACGCGCAGCCTGAAAGGCAAGGTCGCTACGCCGCCGCCTTCAGCCTCCGAAGCAGCAGCGGGTGCAGTTCGGGGTTGGCGGCGCAGACGTTGCCGGTTTCCAGCACGTCGGCGGCCCCGTCGGCGTCGCTGACCACGCCGCCGGCCTCGGTGACCAGCAGGACGCCGGCGGCGACGTCCCATTTGGAGAGGCCGCGCTCCCAATAGCCGTCGAAGCGGCCGGCGGCGACGAAGGCCAGGTCCAGCGCCGCCGAACCCATCCGCCGCACGCCGGAGACGCGCTGGCTGATCTGGTGCAGCTCCTTGAGGAAGAGGCCGTGGCCGGGCCGGCCGACGAAGGGGATGCCGGTGCCGATCACCGACTCGGTGAGGTCGCGCCGCGCCGCGACCCTGAGGCGCTTGTCGTTCAGGAAGGCGCCGCGGCCCTTCTCGGTCCAGAAATGCTCGTTGCTGATCGGGTTGTAGGTCACCCCGGCGACCAGCTGGCCCTCGCGCTCCAGGGCGACGGTGACCGCGAAGTGCGGGATGGCGTGCAGGAAGTTGGTGGTGCCGTCGAGCGGATCGACGATCCAGGTGTGGGTCTTGTCGGTGCCTTCGATCAGGCCGCGTTCCTCGGCCAGGAAGCTGTAGCCGGGCCGAGCGGCGTTCAGCGCCTCGAACAGCACCTGTTCGGCCTTCAGGTCGGCGGCCGAGACATAGTCGCCGGGCCCCTTCTTGGAGACCTGCAGCTCGGCCACCTCGCCGAAGTCGCGGGTCAGGCCCCGCGCGGCCTTGCGCACGGCGTCGGACATCACCTTGATGAGGGCGGAGGGGGTGGTCACGCGGTCAGTCCGCGCGGCGCATGTACTCGCCCGTCTCCGTCGAAACCAGCACCCGCTCGCCCGTGCCCATATAGGGCGGGATCATGATGCGCATGCCGTTGGAGGCCTTCGCGGGCTTGTAGGACGACGAGGCGGTCTGGCCCTTGACCACCCCGTCGGCCTCGACGATCTCCAGCACCACGGTGTCCGGCAGCTCGATGCCGATCGGCCGCTCCTCGTGGAACTCGACCGTCACCTCCATGCCGTCCTGCAGGAACTGGATGCGCTCCTCGCCGACGAAATCCTTGTGCAGCTCGATCTGCTCGTAGGTCTTGGCGTCCATGAACACCAGCATCTCGTCCTGGGCGTAGAGGAACTGGAATTCCTTCTGCTCCAGGGTGACGCGCTCGACCGTGTCGGACGAGCGGAAGCGTTCGTTCAGCTTGCGGCCGTCGAGCAGGTTCTTCAGCTCGACCTGGGCGAAGGCGCCGCCCTTGCCCGGCTTGACGTGGGCGGTCTTCACCGCGACCCACAGGCTCTTGTCGTGCTCGATCACATTGCCGGGCTTGATGGCGTTGCCATTGATCTTCATGGGAGGTCTTTTTCGGGGGGCTTCGAATTGGCCGCGGAACCTAGCGACCGCGCCCCGCGAAGGCAAGAAGCGGTGGAATGAGGGGCCGGAAAGCGTAATTTATATCCGTCATGGCCCGACTCTTGTTCGGGCCACCCATGATCACCGTCTCCGATCAGTGTCGATGGATCCCCCGCATTCCGCCGCGCTCCAGCGGGGGATGACGGTTGAGAGTTCGGCGCGATCCGGCGGTTTCGACGCGGCTCTACGATCGACCGGCGAACGCTTTGTTGAACGCCTTCACGGCGGCGGCGGGGCCGTCCGGGTAGGCCCAGACGCCGGCGGAGACGGCCAGGAAATCGGCGCCGGCTTGGATCAGCGGGCCGCAGTTGCCCGTGGTGACGCCGCCGATGGCGACGCAGGGGGTCTGCATGATCTCCTGCCAGTCGGTGAGGATCGCCAGGTCGGGCCTCGCCGCGGCCTGCTTGGTCGTGGTGTCGAAGAAGGCCCCGAAGGCGACGTAGTCGGCGCCGGCCTCGGCGGCGTCCATGGCCAGGTGGCGGCTGTCATGGCAGGTGACGCCGACCATGCGGCCGGGTCCGACGGCGTCGCGGGCCTCGGCGTAGGTCGCGTCCCGCTGGCCGATATGGACGCCGTCGCAGCCGAGGCGGGCGGCGAGGTCGGGCCGGTCGTTCATGATGACGGCGACGCCGCGGCCTTGCGCCAGCGGCAGCAGGGCCTCGCAGGCCCGTCCGATGGCCTCGTCGGGCGCGCCCTTCAGCCGGATCTGCAGGGCCGCGACGTCGCCGGCGTCCAGCGCGCCCTTCAGGGTCTCGGCGAAGGCGCCGAGGTCGTCGATTGCAGGCGGCGTGATCAGGTAGAGGCGGCAGCCGGCCACGCTTTCAGGCGGCGCGCTCGAGAGCGCCTTCCCATTCGCCCAGGGCGGCCAGGCTGTTCATGCGGGCGCGGTGGGTGAAGGCGCGCTGGGCCGCCGGCACGTTCTGCGGCTTGCCGGCCCAGGCGGCCTGAGCCGCGTGCTGCAAGGCGCGGCCGTAGGAAAAGGTCAGCGTCCACGGCAGACCGCCGATGCGGATCATGGCGTTCAGGCGCGCGGTGGCGTCCTCGTCGCTCATCCCGCCGGAGAGGAAGGCGATGCCGGGTACGGCGGCCGGCACGCAGGCCCTGTAGAGCGCGACCGAGCGCCGGGCGACCTCGTCGATCCCGGCCTGGACCGGGCAGTCGAGGCCGGCGACCACCATGTTGGGCTTCAGGATCATGCCTTCCAGCGCCACCCGCTGCTCGTAGAGCGCGTCGAACACAGTCTCCAGGGTCTGGCGCGTGACCCGCTCGCAGGTCTCGATGTCGTGGGCGCCGTCCATCAGCACTTCCGGCTCGACGATGGGGACCAGACCCTGGTCCTGGCAGGTGGCGGCATAGCGGGCCAGCAGCATGGCGTTGGCGCGGATGCAGCCCGCGGTCGGCAGGCCCTGACCAATGGTGATCACCGCCCGCCACTTGGCGAAGCGGGCGCCGCGGTCATAGGCCTTGGCCAGTCGGCCCGGCAGGCCGTCCAGGCCCTCGGTGAGCACCTCGCCGGGAAAGCCCGCCATCGGCTTGGCGCTCTCGTCGATCTTGATGCCCGGCACGGCCCCGGCGGCCTCGATCAGCTTGACCAGCGACGTGCCGTCGGCGGCGTCCTGGTAGAGGGTCTCGGTGAACAGGATGACGGCGGAGATATATTTCATCGCCTCGGCGTCGCGGAACATGAACTCGCGATAGTCGCGCCGGTTGGCTTCGACGTTCGCAACGCCGATGGCGTCGAAGCGCTTCTGGATGGTGCCGGTGGATTCGTCGGCGGCCAGGAAGCCCTTGCCTGGCTGGAGCATCCTCATCGCTGTGGCGTGCAGGGCTACGAGGTCCATGGGTCCAATTGTCCCCTTCTTAAGCGACCGGTTCGAGTGTCATTCCGAATGTCGGCGAAAGCGCACCGGTTGCATAGCGCCTGGCCATCGCCGACGTCGGCATGACCTTAATGTGGGAAGCCTGGCCAGCGGTTCCAAACTCCTCGAATCTTTGCTGGCAGAGCGCCTGCATCGCCTCCATGGCGGGCTTCAGGTACTTGCGCGGGTCGAATTCGGCTGGGTTCTGCTTAAGAATGCGGCGAATCTGGCCGGTCATGGCCATGCGGTTGTCGGTGTCGATATTGATCTTGCGCACGCCGTTCTTGATGCCGCGCCGGATCTCCTCCACCGGCACGCCCCAGGTCTGGGGAATCTCGCCGCCGTGGGCGTTGATGATGTCCTGCAGATCCTGCGGCACCGATGAGGAGCCATGCATGACCAGGTGCGTGTTGGGCAGCCGCCGGTGAATCTCCTCGATCACCGACATGGCCAGCACCGCGCCGTCGGGCTTGCGGCTGAACTTGTAGGCCCCGTGGGAGGTGCCCATGGCGATGGCCAGTGCGTCGACCTCGGTGCGGCGCACGAAGTCCACCGCCTGGTCGGGATCGGTCAGCAGCTGGTCGTGGCTCAGCACGCCCTCGGCGCCGTGACCGTCCTCCTTCTCGCCCATGCCGCTTTCCAGGGAGCCAAGGACGCCGAGCTCACCCTCGACCGAGACCCCGGCCCAGTGGGCCATCTCGACCACCTTGGCGGTGATGGCGACATTGTAGTCGTAGCTCGCCGGGGTCTTGCCGTCGGCCATCAGCGAGCCGTCCATCATCACCGAGGTGAAGCCGTGCTGCATGGCGGTGGCGCAGGTGGCCTCGCAGTCGCCGTGGTCTTGGTGCATGCAGACCGGGATGTGCGGCCAGATCTCGACAAGGGCGTCGATCATCCGCGCCAGCATGATGTCATGAGCATAGGCGCGGGCGCCGCGGCTGGCCTGGATGATCACCGGCGCATTGACGGCGTCGGCGGCGGCCATGATGGCCAGCCCCTGCTCCATATTGTTGATATTGAACGCCGGCACGCCGTAGCCGTGCTCGGCGGCGTGATCCAGAAGCTGCCTCAGCGTGACCCGCGCCAAATCCGTAATCCCCGTCGTTTTAATTCGTCGTCTCAGGTCTCAAGCGCCGCCACCCCTGGCAGCGTCTTGCCTTCCATCCATTCAAGAAACGCGCCGCCGGCGGTGGAGACATAGGTGAAGTCGCCGCAGACGCCGGCCGCGTTCAAGGCCGACAGGGTATCACCCCCGCCGGCCACCGCCACCAGCTTGCCGGCCTTGACCAGCGCCGCCGCGTGCCGCGCCGCGTCGACGGTGCCGCGATCGAACGGCGGCGCCTCGAAGACGCCGAGCGGGCCGTTCCAGATCAGGGTCTCCGACGCGTCCATGGCGTGGGTGAGCCGCGCCACCGTCTCCGGCCCGGCGTCCAGGATGCGCTCGTGCTCGTCCAGTTCGCCGAGGCCGCGCACCCGCGCCGCGGCGCCCGGCTGGGCGTGCTCGCCGACCACGATGTCGATGGGCAGCAGAAGTTCGCAGTGGTTGCGGCCGGCGTTGCGGACGATGGCGCGCGCCTCGTCGGCCAGGTCCTTCTCGCAATAGGAGGCGCCGACCTCCCAGCCCTGGGCGTGGAGGAAGGTGTTGGCCATGCCGCCGCCGATGGCCAGTTTGTCGAGCTTGCCGATCAGGTGGTTGAGCAGCGCGATCTTGGTCGAGACCTTGGAGCCGCCGACAATGCCCATCACCGGCCGCTTGGGATGGCCGAGGGCGCGGTCCAGCGCTGAGAGCTCGCGGCGCATGTCCTCGCCGGCGTAAGACGGCAGCAGGTGGGTGATGGCCTCGATCGAGGCGTGGGCCCGGTGCGAGGCGGAAAAGGCGTCGTTGACATAGAGGTCGCCGAGGGCGGCCAGCTTCTCGGCGAAACCCTGGTCATTGGCCTCCTCGCCGGTATGGTAGCGCAGGTTTTCGAGCAGGAGCACGCCGCCGGCCTTCAGAAAGCCTTCCGCCCGCTCGGCCACTTCGCCGATGCAGTCGTCGGCGAAGGCCACCTCGACCCCCAGAAGCCCCGACAGCGGCTCGACCACAGGTTTCAGGCTCATCGAGGGCACGCGCTTGCCCTTGGGCCGGTCGAAATGGCTGCAGACGATGACCTTGGCGCCCTTGCCGGCGAGCTCGCGAATGGTGGGCGAGAGGCGCTCGATGCGGGTCAGGTCGGTGATCTTGCCGTCGCGCACCGGCACGTTGAGGTCCGCGCGCAACAGCACCCGCTTGCCGGCGACGTCGAGGTTGTCGAGCGTGCGAAAGGACATGGCGAACCCCCGTGTTAGCTCGTCATGGCCGG
>DASQSO010000007.1:0-2251 GCA_035642335.1 Caulobacteraceae bacterium | reverse complement strand
CGAGGCAAGAGCGCGTCGAACAGCAAGATCACCAGGTCGGCGTGGGTGTGGCTGGCCACCGTCGCACGATGGCGCGCCAGCTCCGCCATCCCCTCTTGCCCCCCCTCGGGGTTCGGCGCCATGAAGATGCAGGCGCGGCCGAATAGATCGCCCCGCCAAAAACGGTAGCGGTCGAGGATGTAGAACGGCAGGTTGGCGGGGCGGAGCGGCTCCAGGGCCAGGGCGACGTCGAACGCCTCTCCCGCATAGGCCTCGGCCTTGTGCTGGAGCGTCCGCGCCCATCGATCGTCGACCGTCTCTAACATCGCCGCGCACTCTAACACTAGTGATGTTATGATTCCATTGTGGTGTTATCGTCGTGGATTGCAGCAGCGGCGATACCTCGACGCTCCGCCCGCACCAAGGCCGCCGTGCCGCAACCCTGCGGGACCGATACGACCAGCTGCGGCCGGCCTACGCGAGGCTTGCGAACTCATCCTGTTCCTCGGGTTCGGGCGGAGGGACGCACATCTTCGGAAAGCGGGCCTGAAGGCGCTTGGCCACTTCACCCAGGGCCCCGCCGCGCGTCACGGTCTCCGCGACGAGCACCGCGACGGACCGGGCCGCCTTGCCACCCGCCTTTAGACAGGCGCTCCATCCCGCCTCAGCCTTTTTGGGGTCCAGCCCGTCAAGGATTCGATCCAGGGACGCCGGCGCGCGCCGCTTCAGGATCCAGATGAAGAGGTGCATGTCCGGATAGAGGTTCACCTGGTGGACGTGAAACGCTTCGATCGCCTTGCTTTCGCTGCCAGCGACCACCCGAGCCACCAGCATGGGTCGGTGTTCGGCGACCAAGTCCACTGCGTATGCCGCCAGGGCCCAATGAAATCCCATGTAGCGGCCGAGCGCCAACGCCGCGCCGCCATCAAGCGCCACCATCGCCGCCGCCGGCGCAAGGCAAGCAACGCGCGGGTCGATGACCTGCATCTCAGGCGCCCGGCGCGCGATCATCGCCTGGGTTCCCGGGCCCGCGCCAGGGGCCCCGGTGGCGACGCAGATGGTGTTTAGATCCTCATGGTCGAGATCTCGCCAGCCCTCGCCGATCGTTGCTTCAACCTGCGTCCAATCGATCTTCGCCGCCGAAGCCCGATAGAGCCGGCGATCGACCACACGAAGAAGGCTCAAGACGTCGGAGACGGCCCGGAACTGCCGACGCCGGGCTTTCGAGAACCTGTCCGCCAATCGATCGGCCTTGGCGGCGCCAACGATCTGGCGGGCGATGGCCATCTCGCGGCTGTTGGCCTTGGACAGGCTTCTTTCCGAGGCGAGTGGATGCCAAACTCCCAGGGCATACCAGAACACCTCCTGGAGCGCCTCGAACGCCTCAAAAGGCTTGTCCGCAAACAGGGCCGAAGCGGACGGCACGAGCGCTTCGACCATTTCCAGCATGAGCGCCTGGTCGATGCCGCCAACGCTGTGGATGAGCTTGGAGAGCGGCCACAGGTCCCTCTCTGGCCAGGTTCTGGCGAGGTCGACGAGGCGCCGCGTGTCAAGCGCCCGCAGCGCCTGGCGGCACCAGTCCTCAGAGGCGCCGAGGTTCAGCCGATCGAGGAGCTGCACGATTCCAAAGGCGTTCTCAGACGTGACCGCGGAAAGTTGCCGGGCAAAACGGAGCGGATCGCACAGACCAACGAGGCGCCGCGCGTAATCTTGATCCTTATTCCAGACGTTGTTGATCAAGGCGCCGAGGCCGACGCCCGCCGGGTCCGGCGGTTCAGACAACCAACTCCCGAGCTGGTCGAGGTGCTGGTCAAGCACGGCCTGCGGCCAGCCGGTCGCCAGGTCCTCAAGATCGGTGAGGAGATGTCCCGCGTAGGCGATCTCCTCTGGATCGCGCGCAGCCCAGATTCTGGCCTCAAGATCGGCGAGCGCGGCGACATCCAGCAACCCCCTGCGACTCCAGCGGAGCGTCTCGGCGAACCTTAGTTCGGACAGCAGGAAATGAAGGCCCGCCAAGGGTGTTTGGGGGTTCCGGACCAGTTTGCGAACGATCTCGATGATCGGCTCTCGGCCCTTGGCGTCGTTTCCATCGATGATCTGACGAAGCACGACCACGGCGAAGTGCTGGTGAGGACACCGCAGGTCGTCGGCGGACAGCAGCAGCCTTGCCGCCGTCAACCACGCAACTGAGCGATCGAATGTGACGCGGTCCAGCCCAACGGCCTCGCACAGCGTCCAGAGCTGCTCGGGTCTCCCCAAGGCGTCCCGGGTC
>DASQSO010000006.1:0-3148 GCA_035642335.1 Caulobacteraceae bacterium | reverse complement strand
ACGCCCGCTGGGCGGCGGACCCGGTTTCGGTCGAGCCATCGTGGCGCGCTTTCTTCGCCTCGCTGCACGACCAGACCGACGAGGTGAAGCGCGCGGTGGAGGGCCCGGCCTGGACCCCGCCGCGGGCCCGCGAGGCGCGGCCGGAATGGGTGTCGGCCATCGACGGCCTCTGGCCCGCGGTCGAGGCCAAGATTGGCGCCCGCATCGCCGAGCGGCAGCCGGGGGCCAGCGTCGACGCGGTGCGCGCCGCGACGCTGGATTCGCTGCGCGCCATCATGATGATCCGCGCCTATCGCATGCGCGGTCACCTGGCGGCCAATCTCGACCCGCTCGGCCTTGCCGAGCACGAGGACGCCAGCGAACTCGATCCGGCCAGCTACGGCTTCGCCGGGAGCGACTACGACCGGCCGATCTTCCTCGACTATGTGCTGGGCCTTGAGACCTCGACCATCCGCGAGATCGAGACCATCCTTCGCCGCACCTACTGCGGCAATGTCGGCGTGCAGTACATGCACATCTCCAATCCCGACGAGAAGGCCTGGCTGCAGCAAAGGATCGAGGGGCGCGACAAGGAGATCGTGTTCACCCCGGAGGGCAAGATCGCCATCTTCAAGAAGCTGATCGAGAGCGAAAGCTTCGAGCGCTTCCTGGCCAAGCGCTATCCCGGCACCAAGCGGTTCGGCCTCGACGGCGCCGAATCCCTGGTCCCGGCGATGGAGCAGATCATCAAGCGCGGCGGCGCGCTGGGCGTGCAGGACATTGTCATCGGCATGCCGCACCGCGGCCGGCTGAACGTGCTCGCCGCCGTCATGGGCAAGCCCTACAAGGTCATCTTCCACGAGTTCCAGGGCGGCTCGTCGCTGCCGTCGGACATCGAGGGCTCGGGCGACGTCAAATACCATCTGGGCGCCTCGTCCGACCGCGCCTTCGACAACAACAACGTCCACCTGTCGCTGACCGCCAACCCCTCGCACCTGGAAATCGTCAATCCGGTGGTGATCGGCAAGGCGCGCGCCAAGCAGGCCTTCCTGCTGCGCGAGGAGCCGACCGCCGGGCGCAGCCACGTGATGCCGCTGCTCATGCACGGCGACGCGGCCTTCGCCGGCCAGGGGGTGATCGCGGAGTGCTTCGCGCTGATGGGGCTGAAGGGCTACCGCGCCGGCGGCACGCTGCACTTCATCGTCAACAACCAGATCGGCTTCACCACCAGCCCGCGCTATTCCAGGTCCAGTCCGTACCCGTCGGATTCGGCTCTGATGGTCGAGGCGCCGATCTTCCACGCCAATGGCGACGATCCCGAAGCGGTGGTCTACGCCGCCAAGGTGGCCACCGAGTTCCGCCAGCAGTTCAGCCGCGACGTGGTCATCGACATGTTCTGCTATCGCCGCTTCGGTCACAACGAGGGCGACGACCCGACCATGACGCAGCCCTTGATGTACGCCAAGATCAAGGACCACCCGTCTACCCGCGAACTCTACGGCCAGCGGCTGGTCGCCGAGGGCGTCGTCACCCAGGCGGAGGTCGACACCTGGCTCGCCGAGGCCTCGGCCTTCCTCGACCGCGAGTTCGAGGCTGGCAAGACCTACCAGGCGGACAAGGCCGACTGGCTGGACGGCAAATGGGCGCACATGGCCACCGCCGACGGCGACGATCGCCGCGGCCGGACGGCGGTGCCGCTGCAGCGGTTGCGCGACATGGGCCTGAAGCTGACCGCCCTGCCCAGCCGGCTGGACGTGCACAAGACCGTCCGCCGGGTCATCGATCACCGCCGCGAGGCCATCGAAAGCGGCCAGGGGCTCGACTGGGCGACGGCGGAATCGCTGGCCTTCGGCAGCCTGCTCGACGAGGCCTATCCGGTGCGGCTGTCCGGCCAGGACAGCGTGCGCGGCACCTTCGTGCAGCGGCTCAGCGACATCGTCGATCAGACCACGGAAGAGCACTATACGCCGCTGAACAACATCCGCCCCGGCCAGGCGCCGTTCGAGGGCATCGACTCGGCGCTGTCGGAAGAGGCGGTGCTCGGCTTCGAGTACGGCTACTCGCTGGCCGATCCGAACACCCTGACCATCTGGGAGGCGCAGTTCGGGGACTTCGCCAACGGCGCGCAGGTGGTCATCGACCAGTTCATCTCGTCGGGCGAACGCAAGTGGCTGCGCATGTCGGGCCTGGTCATGCTGCTGCCGCACGGCTACGAAGGTCAGGGTCCGGAGCACTCTTCGGCCAGGCTGGAGCGCTATCTGCAGCTCTGTGCCGAAGACAATCTTCAGGTGGTCAACTGCTCGACCCCGGCCAACTATTTCCATGCCCTGCGCCGGCAGATGAAGCGGGAGTTCCGCAAACCCCTGATCGTGATGACGCCCAAGTCGCTGCTGCGGCACAAGAAGGCGATCTCCAGCCTGGCCGAACTGGCCGAGGATTCGTCCTTCCACCGGGTGCTTTGGGACGACGCCGAGCACAACCCGGCGCTGACCGCCATCCGGCTGAAGCCCGACGACCGGATTCGCCGGGTGATCGTCTGCTCCGGCAAGGTCTATTACGACCTCCTGGATGCGCGCGAGGAGGCCGGCGCCGACGATGTCTACATTCTGCGTCTGGAGCAGTTCTATCCCTGGCCCATGCGTTCGCTGATGACCGAACTGGCCCGCTTCAAAACCGCTGAACTCGTCTGGTGCCAGGAAGAGCCGAAGAACATGGGCGGCTGGACCTTCGTCGATCCGTGGATGGAGCTGACCCTCGCCCGCCTGCAGATCGCCGCCAAGCGCGCGCGCTATGTCGGCCGGCCGGCCTCGGCCTCGACCGCGGCCGGGCTGATGAGCCGCCACACCAAGGAGCTCAAGGCCTTCCTGGCCGAGGCCTTCGCGGCCTGAACCGCGACCTTAAGGAGCACGTTTTCCATGACCGACATCATGACCCCGGCGCTCGGTGAATCCGTCACCGAAGCGACGGTGGCCCGCTGGACAAAAAAGGCGGGCGATCCGGTCAGGAAGGACGAGGTCCTGGTTGAGCTGGAGACCGATAAGGTCTCGCTGGAGGTGGTGGCGCCCGAGGACGGCGTCTTGACCGACATCGCCGCCGAGGAGGGCGCCACCGTCGAGCCCGGCGCGGTGCTCGGCCGGGTCACGGCCGGCGCCGCCGGAGCCGCCGGAGC
>DASQSO010000005.1:0-2247 GCA_035642335.1 Caulobacteraceae bacterium | reverse complement strand
CCCCGCCGGTCAGCCCGAAACAATGGAAAGTAGGCAGAGGGTTGAACATCACCCAGTCCGGGTCGAGGTCGATATGGGCGGCGATCTGGTCGACATTGGCGTTCAGATTGCCCTGGCTCAGCACCACGCCGCGCGGGGCGCCGAAGCTGCCCGAAGTGAAGAGGATGACGCCGGGGTCCGAGGGCCGGGCATCGGCCCGGAACGCCTTGGGAAAGGCCCCGGCAACGGCGGCGAGCAGCTTGTCGGCGAGGTTCACCCGCTCGCGGATGTCCTCCAGATAGATGACTTCGTGCTCGTGATTCAGGGCATCCACCAGGTCGTCCAGCTTGCCCTGGCTGATGAAGCGATGGGCGGTGAGGATGCGCCTGACCCCGGCGCACTTGCAGGCGGCGCGCAGGTTGCGGATCCCCGCGGTGAAGTTGAGCATCACGGGCACCCTGCCGAAGGCATGCAGGGCGAAGAAGGTCACCACGACGCCGGCGCTCGATGGCAGGAGCACGCCGACGCGCTCGCCCTTTTCCGTCATCCCGGCGATCTTGCCGCCGAGCGCGAAGGCGGCGCGGATCAGGTCGGTATAGGTGAGCGGATTGCGCTCCTGGTCCTCCAGGATGGGTTTTTTTGCGCCGAACTTGTCGCGGGCCTCGATCAGGGCGTCGAACACCGTCCGGTCGCCGGCCCGCGGATCATAGGCCCGCGGCATGCATCCTCCCATGAACCCTATGCGGGCTTTCCATGGCCTTTACGCTATCGCCAGGGCTTCGGATTGGAAAGAGAGGTCGCGGCCAGGCCGGACTCGATGGCCGCCACCTCGCCATCATGGGCGTCCGTTGCGGTCTCAATGCCGTGGTCTTAGAGCGCGTTGGCCAGAAAGGCGTCGATCTGTTGCATCCCGCGCAGATGCACCACCGGGACGTCCGGGGCGATCGCCTCGCGCGCCGCCTCGATCCGCGGCCGGCTTTTGCGGTCGTAGTCCCAGGTGTAGCGGAGGAATTCCGCGAAGTCGGGGTCGAGCAGACCCTCCTTGCATCCCGCCGCCAGATCGGCGCGAGGGCGGGCGAGAGCACTGCGCACGATCACCCGCCGAAGACAGGTCAGGCGCGGGGTGTTCAGCCAGATGACCAGGTCGGCGAGCGGCAAGCGCAGGTCGAACGTGCGGCCAACGTAGTTACCCTCCGATATCCAACCGTCGTCGGTCATGGAGGCCCGGACCCTGGCGCGGAAGGCCTCGTTGTCCGGCTTGGTCCAGCCCGGCTCCCAGAACAGCACGTCCAGGTGCACGACGGGCAGGTTCAGCCGCTGGCCCAGGCGCCGCGCCAGGGTCGACTTGCCGCTGCCGGCATTGCCGAGGATGACGATGCGCCGCATCGGTCCCGCATGGCTTGACCGTAGGCGCCGGTCAAGCGTCCGCGGACGCGGCGTGATCTCCTGAGCCGCCGAAGACCAGCAGGTTGCCGTCCTGGTCTTCGACGATGAACGACCAGGCGCCCCAGCTTTCCCGGCGGAGCTGCTGGCGGAAACGAACGCCGGCGGCCTCGTACTCGCGATAGAGCGGCTGGGCGCGGTCGAGCGCGATGGAGGCGGTGATGAACGGGTCGTCCCCGCCAGCGCGAAACGGCCGCATGGCTTCGATGAGGTCGTCATCGGCGTGCTTCAGCGCCAGCCGCACGCCGTCGCGGATCACCTGGGCGTAGAAGGGCGGCTCGCCATAGGCGAACTCGGTCTGGAATCCCAGACGCTCGGCGTAGAAGGCCAGCGCAGCGGGCAGATCCCTGACATAGATGAAGGGCAGGGCATAGCTGACATGGCTGACCGCTGCGACCTCAGCCGGCGGCGGCTGGGCGCCGGCTTTTTCCGCCAGGGCGGCGCTCAGCGCCTGCCAGTTCGCATAGCCGTGGCGTTTGGCCAGCATCGCCTGGGCGTCGGTCAGCTTGAACGGATGCTCGAATACCTGGCGATCGGTAAGGCCCTGGAATTCCGGCAGGGCGTTGCGGATGTCGGTGGCGACGGTCCAGCGCCACTCGCGGTGCCAGCGCAGAATCTGCTTGGCCTGTTTTTTCAGATTTTCGATGTTGCTCATTGGGGCGCGCCTGATGGGGTGGAAGGTGATGTAGGCGGGCATCGCCCATTCGGCGTCCAAGCCGGTGCGCCCTACAGCAACGGGTGCAAAAATGATCCACGCCATCGGGAGCTGTCAAGCCGAAGCGACTCGATTCAACTGAACGGTTGACTGTTCGGCGGCTCGGGGGT
>DASQSO010000004.1:0-2195 GCA_035642335.1 Caulobacteraceae bacterium | reverse complement strand
ACGGCCTCGATCAGTTCGGCGCCGACCAGCGACTGGCGGAGCGTGGGCGCCTCGCCGCGCCAGGCGCTTTCCAGGAACGTCGGCGGCGCGCCAGCGGCGATCTCGGACCGCGCGAGCGGGAGCAGCCGCACCGTCTCCATGCGGCCGGCCAGGGAGTCGGCGACGCGCGGCAGGGTCATCAGATTGGCCGAGCCGGTGAGCAGGAAGCGGCCGGGGCGCGGATCGGCGTCGACGCTCTCCTTTATGGCGAGCAGCAGTTCGGGCGATCGCTGAATTTCGTCGATGACGGCGCGATCAAGGTTGCGGACGAAGCCCGTGGGATCGCGCGTGGCGGCGTCAAGCGTGGTGGCGTTATCGAGCGTCAGATAGGCGCGCCGCCGATCTCCCAAGGATTGGGCGGCGAGGGACTGGGCGAGCGTCGTCTTGCCAGCCTGCCGCGGGCCGGCCAGAAGCACCACCCGCGTATCGGCGAGCGCCTGTTCGACCTGGCTTTCCGCGAATCTCGGATACATTCGAGCCGTCCGATTGAAAGAGAATGTCCGTCCAATTGAAAGTCTGGTGACGTCTATCTGAAATTCTCCGGCCGTCCAATTGAAATTCCATGGGCGGCGCGCGAACCTGGATTCACCGGAAATCGGGACGGCGAAACTGCCTCGGCCCCCGCCTCCAAGCATGAATTGTCTTGAGCGGCGCGCCGGAGCCCATTTGTATGGGGCCGCGCGGATCGGCGCGCGCGATCTCTTCAGAAGCCCGGAGGCGACCCCTTGACCCAGATCCTGTTCCGCGACGCCAAGGTGTTCGACGGCTGGAGCGCCGAGCTGATCGACGGCGCGGATGTCTTGGTGGAGGGCGGGACCATCCGCGAGGTCTCGACAAAACCCCTCGCCGTCCGCGGCGAGGTGGAGACGATCGACTGCGGCGGGCGGGTGCTGATGCCCGGCCTGATCGACGCCCATGTCCATGTCTATGCGGCCAATGTGAACCTGATGAAGGTGGTGCGCTGGCCGGGCACCTATCTGGCGCACTTCGCCGCGCGGTTCCTGGAGGCAAGCCTGGACAGGGGCTTCACCACCCTGCGCGACATGGGCGGGGGCGATGTGGGCCTGGCGGGCGCCCTGCGCGACGGCCTCGTGACCGGACCGCGCCTCGTCTATGGCGGCCGGGTGATCAGCCAGACCGGCGGCCATGGGGATCTGAGGCCGGGCGATTCCGAGCTGGACGATTTCGCCGGCTGCGGCTGCGCCTGTCGCGCGGACAGTATCGCCGTGGTGGCCGACGGCGTCGACGCCGTGCGCAAGGCCGTGCGCGAGGAGCTGCGGCGCGGCGCCTCCCATATCAAGATCATGGGTTCGGGCGGGGTCGCCTCCCCCACCGATCCCCTGGACCGCTGCCAGTATTCCGAGGAGGAGATCCGCGCGGCGGTCGAGGAGGCCGAGCGCATGGGCAAATATGTCGCCGCCCATTGCCACCCGGCCGAGGCGGTGCGCCGCTGCGTGGAGCTGGGCGTGCGCTCCATCGAGCACGCGACGCTGGTGGATGACGACACCGCCGCCCTGATGGCGGCCAAGGGCGCCTTCGCCGTGCCGACCATGGCCACCATCTTCGCCCTGCTGGATCGCGGCGCGGCTCTGGGTCTGCCGCCGGCCAGCCTGGAGAAGCTGAAGACCGTGGGCGACCATGCGCTGGAGAGCCTCGACATCCTGCATCGCGCCGGCGCCAGGATGGGCTTCGGCACCGACCTGCTGGGCGAGCTTCACACCCGCCAGACCAGCGAGTTCGAACTGCGCGCCCGGATCCTGCCGCCCATCGAGATTCTGCGCAGCGCCTGCGCGGTGAACGCCGAACTGATGGGCGAAAGCGGGCGCCTGGGCGTCATCGCCGAGGGCGCGGCGGCGGACCTCCTGGTGGTGGATGGCGATCCCTTGAAGGACATCGAGCTTCTGGCCGGCCAGGGCGAGGCGCTTCGCGTCATCATGAGCCAGGGACGCCTGCACCGGCGCGAGATCTAGGCTTTCGACGGCTGAGTTAAGATGGGCGCGGACTCTTTGGAACGCCGGCTTCCAGCCGGCTCTTCCGCGCTTGAACCGTCAAAACAAGAGCCGGCTGGAAGCCGGCGCTCCAAAGGGGGACCCATCTCGCAACGCGGCCACGCGGCTGGACGCCGCACCGCCCCCTGGATAAACCCCCCGCACGGC
>DASQSO010000003.1:0-2563 GCA_035642335.1 Caulobacteraceae bacterium | reverse complement strand
CGGCCACGTGCGACACGACGAAGGGCGGTGTCGACATGCCGGCGAAGACGAAGCCGCCGCCAGTGCCCGCGTCCAGGGTCGCCGAGGTGCCGTAGGTAACCTTGACCGCGCCGGCGGCCTCGGCGCCGTGGCCGATCAGGGCGCCCTGCTGGTCGGCGACGATGGCGGTGATGGGGACCTCGGCGCCGATGGTCGCGCGCGCGGTGGTCCCGATCGGGCCCCAGGTGTCGACCAGAGCCGGCAGGATGGCCTCGTCCAGGCCCTGGAGGTCCAAAAGGGCGCGGTTCCAGCCCATACTGGCCAGGTCCAGATACCCCATGGGCCAGGCCTGGCTGCGGTCGGTGGCGTGGACGCCGCCGGTCAGCTTCCAGACCAGGAAGGCGTCGATATTGCCCACCGCGAGGCGCCCGGCGGCGGTGAGGGCCTTGGCGTCCGGGATGGCGGCGACCAGCGCTTCCAGCTTGGCCGCGGCCTGCTGTGGGGCGACGGCGTAGCCGGCCGCCCGCAGCGTCTCGGCCCGCCCGGTCCCGCGCAGGTCGCTCCAGACGATCATCGGCCCGAGGGTCTGGCCGGTCCGCCGGTCCCAGGCGACCAGGCTGGTGCGCTGGGTGGCGATCCCGATGGCCGCGACGTCGGCGGGCGCGCGTCCGGCTTCGGCCAGGGCGGTGCGGATCAGTCGCAGGACGCTGCGCCAGATCGCCTTGGCGTCCTGCTCGACGCGGCCAGGCGCTGGCGAGACCGACCGGACCGGCGTCGAGGCGCGCGCCACCAGTTCACCGCCGGCGGAGAACAGGCAGACGCGCGCGGTGGTCGTGCCGGCGTCGATGGCCAGCAGCAGCTCAGGCATCGGGGATGAGCACGCCGGGGTTCATGATCCCGTTCGGATCGATCGCCTGCTTGATCGTCCGCAGCAGCGCCGCGCCGGTCGCGCCCAGCTCCCGTTCCATATAGCCGCGCCGCACCCGGCCGATGCCGTGGTGGTGCGAGAGGCTGCCGCCGTGGCGCTCGGTGGCCTCCAGGATGCGTTTCCAGGCCTCGAAATAGGCGCTCTCCATGTCCGCCGAGTCGGGCGGCAGCACGGCGAAGGTGAAGTAGAGATTGAGCCCGCTGCGATAGACGTGGGAGCTGTGCGCCGAGGCGGCGAGGCAGCCGGGGATCTCCTTCAAGCTGGTCACCGCGTCGACATAGACCGACTCGATCCTGTCCCAGGCGGCCGAGATCTCGACCGTGTCGGCGACCATGTTGCGGTCGAGGATGCCATCCCAGGGCGGCACATTGTTGCGGTGGTCCAGCCAGTGCTCGACAATGTCGGCGGGCGCGGGAGCGACCTGCATCTTCGCGGCCAGGGCGGCGACCGCGGCGACCTCGGCCTCGACCAAGCCGGCGGGGCCTTCGTGCACCATCAGGATGGCGCATTTGCTCAGCCGCCCGTCCAGCCGGCGGCTCTCGCGCTCGTCGTACTGGCGCACCACCGGCGGGGTCCAGCCGGACTGGATCATCTCCCGCTGCAAGGCGAAGCCGGTGCGCATGTCCGGCGCCTCGAAGGCCGACAGCGCGCTGGCTTCCGGCGCGCGGCGCAACGAGACGGTGACGCCGGTGACCACCCCCAGCGCGCCTTCCGAGCCCATGATGATGTTGCGCAGGTCCGGCCCCGCCGAGGCGCGCGGGCCCTTGCCCAGCACGACCAGGTCGCCGTTCGGCAGCACCGCCTCGATGGAATGGACGATGTCCTCGATATTGCCATAGGCGGTGGAGAACTGGCCGGAGGCGCGGGTGGCGATCCACCCCCCGACGCTGCTGATGGCCACCGACTGCGGCCAGTGGCCGATGGTCAGGCCTTGCGCGGCCACCGCGGCCTCGGCCTCCGCGCCGTTCTTGCCGGCGTCGAATGAGGCCAGGAGGTTGATCGGGTCGATGGACCGCACCCCGTCCATGGCCGACATGTCCAAGAGGATGGCGTCGGGGCGGGCGATGACGCCGCCGACCACGCCGCTGCCCAGGCCGAACGGGATCACCGGAGTTCCGCGCGCGTTGGCCAGGCGGAGCGTCGCCTGTACGTCGGCGACCGACCGCGGCCGGACAACGGCGGCCGGGCGCGGGGCCGGCGTCGCACCGCGGTCGCGCAGGTGGCTGACCATCCAGTAGTCGTGGCGGCGCTCGTCCAGGCGCGCCGGCTCGGTCAGCACTTGGGCCTCGCCGAGGGCCTCGCGCAGCGCCTCGATTGTCGGGTTGATCATGTGGTCTCGGCTCCTGCGGGCGCGGCGGCGCTCAATTCGGAAAGGGCGTCAGCGCGAAGGGCGCGGCAATGGTCGATCTGGCGCTGCTGTTCGTCCGCCGACCAGCCTAGCAGCGGCGCCATGGCCTCGGCGGCGGCATCCAGTGCCGGGAAGGCGGGATCCAGGTCGAACCAGGCCCGCGCGCTGCGCCGCACCCAGTAGTCTTCCAGGGTCAGGGCGGCCTCGTGCAGGACGGCGTGAGCGGCTTCCGCCGCCGCGCCATCGCCCGCCGCATCGGCTTCCGAGCCGTAGAGGCCGACGCGCCGCGCCGCCGCGTCGGGGCTCAC
>DASQSO010000002.1:0-3448 GCA_035642335.1 Caulobacteraceae bacterium | reverse complement strand
CGGTCGCGACCACGACGCCGCCCAGGCCAGGCGGGCGATCGCGACGGCGCTCGCCGCCTTCGACGAGGTCTCCATCGACCTGATCTATGCGCGGCCGGGCCAGGGTGTCGCGGACTGGGCGCGCGAGCTTGCCGAGGCCATCACGCTCGGCCCCAGCCACGTCTCGCCTTACCAGCTGACTATCGAGTCGGGCACTGCCTTCGCCCGCGCCGTCGCGCGGGGCGCGATGACGGCGGTGGACGGAGACACCGGCCATGCCCTCTATGAGACCACCCAGACCCTGCTGGGCGCGGCGGGCTTCGAGGCCTACGAGGTGTCCAACCACGCGCGGGGTCTGGCCGCCCGCTCTCGCCACAACCTCGCCTACTGGCGTGGCTGGGACTATCTCGGCGTCGGCCCCGGCGCCCACGGCCGGCTCAGCCTGGCCGGGGGCCGCGTCGCCACGGCGACGGAGCGCAAGGTCGGCGACTACATCGCCCGAGTCGACACTACGGGCGCCGGCGTCGTCGATCGCAGCCGGCTTTCACCGCGCGAAGCGGCGACGGAACGGCTGCTGATGGGGCTCAGGACCGACGAGGGCGTTGCCTGGGGCGACCTCGCCGCCCTCGAACTCGACCCGAGCCATCCCGCCGTGGGCGATTTGGTCGAAGGCGGCTGGCTGGTTGTCGATAAGCGCCGCATTGCGGCGACGCCGAAGGGCCGCCCAGTGCTGGACCATATCACCCGCGCGCTGGCGACGACGCCCGACAAGGCGATCGCCTTTGGCCGCTAGACCGCCATCCCCAGCCCTGAGCAACGCAGCCCTGGCGCCCGGCCTCTATCTGGTCGCCACGCCGATCGGCAACCTGCGCGACGTCACCCTGCGCGCGCTGGACGTGCTGGCCGGCGTCGATCTGGTGCTGGCCGAGGACACCCGGATCACCGGCAAGCTGCTCTCGACCTACGGCATTTCAAAACCGCTGGAGCGCTATGACGACCATGCCGGCGAGCGCGCGCGGCCGCGCGTACTGGCGGCGCTGGCGGCCGGGGGCCGGATCGCGCTCTGTTCCGACGCCGGCACGCCGCTGGTCTCGGACCCCGGCTATCGCCTGGCGCGAGAGGCGATCGCCGCTGGCTGTGATGTCATCCCGATCCCCGGCGCCTCCTCGGTCCTGGCCGCCCTGAGCGCGGCGGGCCTGCCGACCGATCGGTTCCTGTTCGCCGGCTTTCCGCCGCCCAAGCCGGCTCAGCGCCGGGCGTTTTTCGAGACCCTGGCCCCAGTCCGCGCGACCCTGATCCTGTTTGAAGGCGCCTCGCGGCTGCGCGCCAGCCTGGGCGACATGGCCGCCGTCCTCGGACCGCGCCAGGCGGTGGTGGCGCGTGAGCTGACCAAGCTGCATGAGACCCATCATCGCGGCCGTCTCGATGAGCTGGCCGCCGATCCCGCCCTGGCGAGGCCGAAGGGCGAACTGGTCGTGGTGATCGCGCCGGGCCAGGCGCTCGCCGCCAGCGCGGCGGACGCGGAAGCCGCGCTGGCGGAAGCGCTGGCGCGGCTCGGCCCGGCCAAGGCGGCGTCGGAGGTAGCCAAGGCGCTCGGCCTCGACCGCCGCACGCTCTACCAGCGGGCCCTGGGCCTGAAGGGCGCACGGTGAACCGCCGTCGCCTCGGGTATGGCGGTCGGGACCTGGTCCGCCGAAGCGCCTCTTGTGGCGTAGGCGGATGACCGAGGTTCGGCGCCGACGCGGGACCTCAGCGCGCCTGTCCGGCCGGCGCGGCGAGGTTGTGGCGGCGTTTTGGCTGATGGCCAAGGGCTACCGCATCCTCGGCTTCCGCCATCGCCTGCCCCAGGGCGAGATCGATCTTCTGGCCAAGCGAGGGCGGGTCCTGATCGCAGTCGAGGTCAAGGCGCGCACCTCGATCGAGGCGGCCCTGGAGGCGGTCAGCCTCTCGCAACGACAGCGCCTGCGTCGGGCGTTGCGGGCCTATGCCGCCCGACGGCCGCGACTCGCCGCCGCCGAGGTCAGGCTCGACCTTGTCGCGCTCGCGCCCGGCCGTTTCCCGCGCCATATTCGCGGCGCATGGAGCGAGGACGACGATTCGTGAGCGCCTGGCGGGACTTGGGAGCTGTTCAGTGACCCGCGAAGAGGCGGAGGCCGCGCTGACCGCCGCCGGCGCGGCGCCGGATGACGCCTTCCCGCTGTTCGAGGCATCGATCGCATGCGCCTTGCACGAGGCGCCCGGCCGCGACCCCGAACCCGCCCGCGCCTTGACCGCCGAGGCCGTCGAACGGCTAAAGGGACGGCTGACGCGCGAATCGCCGGAAGAGGCCCTGGCCGAGACCATGTGCGGCGACATGCGGCTGAACGGCGACCTGATGACCTATGAGGACTCGGCCAATACTGACATCCTCGACCTGTGGGAGCGCCGTCGCGGCCTGCCGGTGACGCTCGGCCTGATCTATATCGAGGTGGCGCGGCGGGGTGGCTTGCAGGTCCAGGGGGTGGACTTTCCGGGTCACTTCCTCCTGCGCATCGAGACCGCCGAGGGCCCGCTGGCGCTCGACCCGTTCAGCGAGGGCCGGGTGGTGCTGCCGTCGGAGCTGACGCGTCGGGCGCTGCTGGCCGGGCTCCTGCCGCACGTGGCCGAGCAGCTTGAGGGGCTGATGGCCCCGGCGCCCGAGCGCGCGGTGCTGATCCGGTTGCAGAACAACATCTTCGCCCGCGCCAGCCAAGCCAAGGACTATGCCCGCGCCGAGCGCTCGGCGCTCAGGCGCGCCCTGCTCGATCCCTCCGATCACCGGCCCTGGCTCGACGTCGCCGCGGCCCGCGAGGGTCAGGGCGCACTGGCGGGCGCCTTGCAAGCGCTCGGGCGCGCCCAAATTCTAGACGGGGGGGCGACCATCGCCGCCCGCGCCGCCCGCGAGCGGGTGCGGCTCCAGCTGAACTGACCAGGAAAGACTTGGCCCCATGGCTCTGCACGTCGCCATTCAGATGAATCCCGTCGAGGCGATCAATATCGAGACCGATACGACCTTCCTTTTGATGATGGAGGCGCAGGCCCGCGGCCACTCGCTCTGGGTCTACACGCCCGACAAGCTTTCGCTGGAGGACGGCCGCGTGTTCGCCCACGGCCGGCCACTGGGCCTGCAGGCGGTAAAGGGCGACCACCACCGGCTGGGGGCCTATGAGACCCGCGCTATGGAGGAGATGGATGTGGTGTTGATGCGGCAGGATCCGCCCTTCGACCTCGCCTATATCACCGCGACCCACTTCCTGGAGCGCATCCATCCCCGGACCCTGGTAGTGAACGACCCGGCCGAGGTGCGCAACGCGCCCGAAAAGCTGTTCGTGACCGAGTTCGCCGGCCTGCAGCCGCCGACCCTGGTCACCGCCGACCCCGAGGCGATCTACGCCTTCCGCGCCCGCCACGGCGACATGGTGCTTAAACCCCTCTATGGCGGCGGCGGCTC
>DASQSO010000001.1:0-2150 GCA_035642335.1 Caulobacteraceae bacterium | reverse complement strand
GCTGATGCGCGCGGCGAGGGCGGTGGGGGGCAGGCGGTAGGGTCGGTGGCTCCGCGCCTCAAGGCGCCAGTGGGACAATAGGGACGCAAACGCGTTCCCACCGGGGCCGACGGCGCGACGAAACCGCGGTGCGACCAAGCGCAAGGCGTCGCCGGTCCTGGCCCATAATTATATATCGTCGTGTAGTCGGTTATTTATCGTCACATCGACGATATGAAACCGACTGACCGACCATGGTATTCGCCGATCCCCTGTTGGAACCCGTCGGCGAAAAGCGCGGTTTCAGCCGCCCTGCGTATCGCCAGGAGGGGCGTCGACCGTCCGGCGTTCGCCGGGCGCGCCCTTCAGCAAGTGCTCGCCGCGCAGCCAGCCGCGAAGCAGCCGGTAGGCCAGCCAGACCAGGCCCACGGTCCCGCCGACCAGCGCCACGATGAGCGAGACCAGCGCGACGGCCGCGTCCATTTCGATGACATGGGGCAGCGCCACGGAGCCTCTCCAGCCAAGGTGAGGAACACCAGCCATCTAGCGAGCCGGGGCCTTCAATCCAACCCCGAGGCGCGATGGGGTCTCATCGCTCGGAGCCGAACATTGTCATAAGCACCGGCAATGTTGCAATGATGTGGCGTCGGCGAGACCGAATGTATCAATCGGCGAGGGCCGCGCCCGACCGGGCGGGGTATCGGCGCCCGCCGCGATGACCTAGCCTTAGGCGGCTTAACTCGAAAGGCGGGCGCGCACATGCTGACGGTTCATCACCTCGGGATATCCCAATCGGAACGCATCGTCTGGCTATGCGAGGAGCTGGGGCTCGACTACGAGCTCAAGCTCTACCAGCGGCGCGCCGACAACCGGCTTGCGCCCGACGACTACAAGGCGCTGCACCCGATGGGGATCGCGCCGGTGATCACCGACGGCGAACTGGTGCTGGGCGAGAGCGGCGCCATCTGCGATTACATCCGCGCGCGCTATGGCCAAGGGCGCCTCGCGCCGGGGCCCGACGATCCCGACTTCGCCGACCACCTGTTCTGGTTCCACTGGTCCAACGGCACCTTCATGACCACGCTGATGATGCAGCTGGTGCTGGCCGGAGGCGGCGAAGGCAATCCGGCGGCGATCTTCGTCAACGATCGCAGCCGGCGCGGCTGGGCGATGGTCGAGGCCAGGCTCGGCGAGGCGCCGTTCTTCGGCGGCGCGAACCTGACCACCGCCGACATCATGATGGTCTACTGCCTGACCACCAGCCGGGCGTTTCGCAACCTGTCGATCGAGGCCTACCCCAACCTGAGGGCCTACCTCAAGCGCATCGGCCAGCGCCCCGCCTACCAGAAGGCGATGGCCAAGGCCGAACCCGGCATGACCCCGATGCTGGCCTGATCGCTGTTATGGCGCGCCGCTTTCACGGCGGCGAGCCAACAGGCGCTACGGCGCTGGCGTGAGCGAAATGTCGACCATGATCTCGCCCGAGATTTCCTCCAGCGCCGCCTGAACCGCACTCGCCGGTCGTTCGGGCGGAAGCCGAAGACGCGCCTCTAGGTGGAACAGCGCGATGCCGGCGTGTGGCTCGGCTGTGATCCAGCTTTTGAATGTCTCGATATTGGCGCCGAGACCACTCAGCACCCCGGTCACCTGGTTGACGATGCCTGGCCGATCATGGCCGATGAGCCCGAAATGAAGCGCTTCGCCAGCCGCGACCAGATCCTCGATCGCCGGGGCGATTCGCACCTCGAGACCGTCGGCGTCGACCGTGCCGACGGCCGAACGCATGTCTTCGACGCGATCCGCCTCCAGCTCGACCAGCACCGATCCGACGTAGAGGCCGCCCAAACGACTAAGGTGGCTCTCCAGCCAATTGCCGCCGACCGAGACCACCGCGGCGGCGAGCGCATTGGTAAGCCCAGGCCGGTCGCTGCCGACAACGCTTAAGACCAACAATGCCATCGGTGACTCTCGGAAGCGCCGCGGCCTGGCCCGGCGGGACTTGGGTTCAGCGTTATTAGACCGGGTTTCATGACGCGGCGAGTACGATGGGCGCGCCGGGGGCGCGGCGCGGCAACCGGACCTTTGCAAGGTCCGAGGTGGGCGCGGGTCATTGGCGCGTGGCCCCAAATCGGACGATCGTGTCCCAACCCGTGGTGTGACTCGACGGCTTG